>JAGQQG010000062.1 GCA_020426325.1 Planctomycetaceae bacterium
CCCGTTCCTGCGTGACTTCGACGCCGTAGGCGATACGACTGGAGAGGCAGGGAGTCGCTGGCTTGTCCCAGACGGGCAGGTTCCAGTTGCGTGCGAGGTCGCGGACGTCCTGCTTGGTGAAACCGGCTTCGATGAGGGGACTGCGGACTGCGTGTTCGCTGGCTGCTTTCATGCCGGGGCGATAGTCGCCGCGGTCATCAAGGTTGGCTCCGTTGACGATGACGTCGACCCCCAGTGCCGCCTGCATGCCTTCGAGTTGGGTGTAGAGTTCAGTCTTGCAGTGGTAACAGCGGTCCCCCGCATTCGCCCGATAAGCCTCCTTTGAGAATTCGTCAGTGTTCACGATCTGATGGCGAATGCCGATCTGGTCGGCCAACTCACGGGCCTGCTCCAGTTCACCACTCGCAAGACTCGGACTGTCGGCGGTAACGGCGACAGCCTTATCTCCACACGCAAGTCGGGCGGCCTTGGCAACAACGGTGCTGTCGACTCCGGCCGAGAATGCGACCGCCACCCGTCCGTAACTTCGCAGGACATCGAGGAGGATCTTTTGTTTGTCCGCCAAACTGAGCGTCAATTTGTCATCGGTCTGGTTAGTCACGTCCCCGCCGCCGTCTGGGTTTGAGTGCCTGAATGTCTTTGCTGTCCTTAGGCAACTGATACTGGAAGAAGCCGATCATCATTTCTTCCCAGCTTTGCTCACCCCAGGAGACCGTTTCATCTGGTGCGGGATTGTTCGGGTTCCCTTCGGAGTTGTCAAACGTCGCAGTGCATTTGATGACCGTTCCTTTGGGAATCAGCTTCGGTTCCGCCAGTTCGTAGCGGAACTGCCAGTTGAAGTCGTAATGAGGCACGTCGAGCAGAGTCTCTTCAGTTCCGTCGGGGTACCTGGCGACATAGTTGAATGACTTGCCCCGCAGATGCATGTGCGGAGTGAGGGTCATCATTTCGATGTCTGCCTGAATCTCCTGCTCCGCGGTCACGACGTGATCACTCGCATTTGGCGGGATGCGGAATCTCGGATTGATGGCGACGCCGCCATAGACGATGTTTTCGACGTCTTCTTTCTTTGCAAACTTCAACCCGATGGAAGAGAGGTCGGTCTGTTCGTATCCGTTGGGCGTGTAGTGGACTTCAATTAAGAGTTTGGACCCCTTAGGGATGAAGACCGCAGAGCCTTCGCCGAAGTTCAATGGCGGACAGCCTGGGGCATAGCCCACGAGCATCGTGCGAAGGATGTCGTCGTTCTCGGCTCCCGGTGCCCGCAGATAGGCAATGATGTGGTGAACAACCTCCGGATTGCCCGGGCGACACTCAGCGTGAGTCACATACATCTCCTCCTCAAACCCGGGATCGACAAGGAAGTACTGATAGTCGACGACTCCCGTTGCAGGAACGGTCGCCGGTTCATCAGCCATGTCAATGACCATATCCGGTTCGGGCATTCGCCATCCGTCGGCGAACTGAGGCGGTTCGGGGATCACTGATTCGTCTCCGAGGGGCGACCCGTTTCTGATCCAGGCGAGCAGCGTCTCCTTTTCGCTATCGGTCAACCTCGCATCATTGCGGAACGAGCCATGGGCCGGGTTTGCTGTCCAGGGAGGCATGCGTTCCTCTTCGATGACTTCAGCCATCATCGCTTCCCAGCCTTGAGTGTCCTCAAAGCTGGCGAGTGAGAAAGGGGCGATTTGCCCGTCACGGTGACACTCCACACAGCGACGATTGAGGATGTCCGCCACATGAGAGGCGTAAGTGATCTCCCCGTGGGGTTCGACCGCTCGTTGACGTCCAATCAGACAGCCAACCGGCTTGGTCTGTGGAATCGCCACCGGATTCCCGTCGAGGATTGCATCGATTGCAGCCAGCAGTTCGGACTGATTGGCTTCTGCTTTTTGGATGCTGATGCCGTACTGGTCGTCAACGCGTCCCTGGTATCTCACGACGCGGTTTTGATCGAGCACGAACACCTCCGGGGTGCGTTGGGCTCCAAAGATGTCAGCGACTTTCTGCTGTGCGTCCAACAGAATTGGGAAAGGGATCTCGTACTTGCAGGCATAGGCGGAGACCTCAGTCAGACTGTCCTGAACATTGGAATCAACCCCCAGAAACATCACCCCCCGCTCTGCATAGTCAGCTGAGAGTCGCCCAAGCTTGCGGCCATAATGTCGGGCGAGAGGACATTCGGTCCCCAGAAAGGCCACTACCACTACCTTGGCTTCACCAAAGTCCTCCAGCGATCGCTTCTGGCCATGAAAGTCGGTCAGTGTGAACGAATCGATGGGATGACCAACGACTGACGGAGTCGCAGCAGTTGCGGGAACACCACAACTCAAACAGACAAGAATTTTCAACAGCCAACGCACGCCCGTATCCCCCGGCAAGGAATCGAAAAGTCCAGTTCAGTATAGGCAGCTAGCCTGTCTTATCTGTACCCCGAACAGCCATGACGGTTTCTTGAATTGGGAAGTCTGGAGAAAGTCTGACGAGCGAACCGAGGTGGGGTGTCAAAGTTTGTGGGAATTGCGGTGCGATTGGGGTCTGCGTCAAACATGGGCTATCCGGATTAGCTGACATTCCCAGCCGAATTCTGCGGCCTTCAGATGAAGGGTATTGGAAGACCACAAGACAATCGGCTGAATCTTCCGATGCAAAAGGAGCGACTCCCTCTGTTGAGGACGAATTATGACGCAACCCCCGGTTGCTGCAGAATCTCTGCCTGAAAATCAGACTCCCGAGCTTCCCGCTCCGATTGGCCGGATCACGATCGTCGGAGTTCTGGCCATCGTAGCCGGTGTGGCTCTGGTTCCGCTCATTATGGGTGGCCCGTCAAAGTCGTTCCCAGGTCAGCTGACTGCTCGCATTGTGCCGGTGACGGTCGACCGAGCGGGTGTGCTCACAGAGTGGCTGGTCGACGAGGGTGATCCGATCCAAATCGGCGACTCGTTGGCCAATGTCTCGGTTTCGGAGCTGGTCGAAGAACGGAATCGACTCAAAGAGGACATTGCCCGGCTCACAACAGATCTGGAGCGAGCCAACGCTCAGGCGGAACTCGATCTGGAATGGCGACTCAAGGATATCAACGCAGAGATCTTCACGGCTCGTATCCAGTCGGCTGAATTGCTGGAAGAGAAGTACCGTCACGAGATGGAACAGGTCGCCCTCTCCGATCTCCTGAATGACAACACGACCGCTTTGTGGGCGCCGCGCGATTCGGTCTATGACGCTGTCAGCCTGCAGAAAACGGATTCACCTTCAAGTCGCCTGAACACGGTCCTGCGTGTCGAAGCTGCGAACAACTCTGCTGTTGTTTGTCAGGCACAGGTTGAAATGTGTGAGGAGCAGGTGGAGTTGCTGGAGGAGTTGAAAGATTCTCTTCCGGATCGCGTGAGACGTTCGGTCGGTGTGGATGTCATTGAAGGTCAACTCGCAGACGCTCAGGCTCGTCTCGATGAACTGATGGAAGACGAGTCAGCCACGACAATCAGTTCCGAAGTCATCGGGCAAGCTGGTGTGTTCCTGCGTGAAGTGGGGGACCATGTCTTCCCCGGCGACCGGATTGTCGAGATCTTTGACGATGTCCGGAGATATGTGACCGTCGATGTCCCATCGAGCCACGTTGACACGTTCACTGTGGGAAAAAGTGTGGGTCTGAATTTCCCCGGCAATATCGAACGCAAAGGGCGAATTGTCAACGTGGCTCCCCAAGCCATCACACCCGGTCAGGGACAGGAATCCCTGGTTCGCGTGCAGATCGAGCCGGCCGGGATTCTCTGGCCCAGTGTCCCGATCGATTCGCAAGTGATGGTGCATAGGCCGAAGTAAGCGATCGCGAATCAGTCGATTCGCTCGACGCTTTGGATCTCGTCCAGAGAAAGCGGGTCGCTTTCGCCATCCTCGCCCAAGAGCACGAGTCGACCACGTTCCGTGCGACGGGCATCCGGATACCCGGCCTGTTGTGACCCATCACGTAACGTCACGAGCACCCGGTAAGTCTCTTCCACGCCATTCAGCCCCTCCGAAACCAGTCCCGGGAAACGTCCCCAGGCCCAAAGCCAGAGAGTCTTCTGTGGGTCGACCTTCCCGGCAATGTCCAGCCACTCACGCTCAGCACGGACCAACTGCTTCAGCGATGCCAACCGGCACCACGGAACCAGCACATCCGCGATCCATTGTTTCCGAGAGTCAACAAGCTGGTCGAAATCTGACATGGCGACCGACTGAGGAATGAGAAACTCTAAAAAACTTACGATAGCCTGACTGTCGGCCATTCGACATTCGGACGCAACCCATTTCGCTTCGGAAAGAGACCGGGATGACTGACTCCTTCCTGAGATTTCAGGAAGCTTGACCATTGAGGGAAGGAAGATGACGTGAATTCTCGCCTCAACTCGCTTGAAACCGTCGAAATTTCCGAGTTTCGACCGGTGATCAGCATTCCAGCTGCTTGAATCCCACAGAAAATCGGGTTAGATTGTCAGTCAGAAAAACTCTCCCAGCACCTTTATTGGGTGCATGTTCTTTGCCAATCCAGTTCGTCACGCGTTTGAACGCGGGGCATCCACCATTCGATCCGAAGCCTTGAGGAGGAATCGCGATGCAATCGTCAGCAGTCTTGGAAGCGGGAATGGAAATCGATCCGATCGAGGAGATGCGGCTGCGGACTTGGGCACGACAAAACTACGCTCCCCAATCAGAACGTGATACAGAGTGGCACCCAGTCATTCACGAGGAGATGCAGCGGAGAGATCACGAGCACACACGCTGAGATCAGGGTAACCCCGCCCGACCGTGACATTCAATATTTCTACACCCCCGGACTATTGGTCCGGGTTTTTTATGCGCTAAACTGTCTGAACTAACCGTCAGGGAATCGATTTCCGACAACTTCCACAATCGACCAGAGACTTTCGAGATGAGTGAACTCACTGTCGATGATGTCAAAAAGGTGGCCTCGCTTGCACGGTTGAAACTCTCCGGCGACGACATCGCACGTTATCAGAAAAAACTTGAGAACGTCTTGAGCTATGTCCATCTGCTCGATGAAGTCGACACCAGCGATGTCGAACCGATGGCTCATGCGATCGAGGCGGTGAACGTCTTCCGGCAGGATGAACCGCGAGACTCGCTCGATCAGGCACAGGCCCTCGCCAATGCTCCGCAGACCGACGGCAAATACTTCCTCGTGCCGGCGATACTTGATGAAGCCTGATGAGCCCCTCTCCCCTCCTGGAATTGATCTCTCAACTGGAACGCTGTCGCTGATGTCGCTTTCAACTCACACTACACAGGATCTTCTCGACCAGTTGCAGTCGGGACAGCTCACGTCGACGGAACTCGTGACCACCTGCCTCGACCGTATCGATGCTCACGACGAGAGGATCGGCGCGTTTCTTCACTTCGAGCGCGAGCCAGCACTCCAACAAGCCGCTGAGATCGACCGAAGACGACAGGCGGGAGGGACGCTCGGAGCACTTGCCGGTCTGCCTGTCGCCATCAAGGACAACATCTGCGCGAACGGCACACGAACGACCTGCGCCAGCCGGATGCTGGAGAATTTCGTGCCCCCGTACGATGCTCACATCATCGAGCGCCTGCGTCAGGCGGATGCTGTTCTCCTCGGACGCACAAACCTCGATGAATTCGCGATGGGGTCGTCCTGCGAGAACTCGGCCTTCCAACAGACTCGCAATCCCTGGGACACCGAACGGACGCCGGGTGGATCGAGTGGAGGCTCGGCTGCAGCTGTCGCTGCGGGGATGACGCCCCTCAGTATCGGCTCAGACACAGGAGGTTCGATCCGTCAGCCGGCCGCCTTTTGTGGCGTCGTCGGGATGAAACCGACTTATGGCCGCGTGTCACGCTACGGACTCGTTGCGTTCGCCAGCTCGCTCGACCAGATCGGCCCGTTTGCGAACGATGTGACCGGAGTCTCGCGATTACTGGAGGTGCTCGCCGGCCATGACGAACGCGACTCGACATCCATCGATCGTCGCGTCCCTGCCTATTCGCAGAACCTGGACCAGCCGCTGGACGGACTTCGCATCGGGATCGCCAAAGAACACTTTGTCGAGGGATTGCATCCTGAGGTCGAACAGGCTGTTCGATCAGCTGTTGATGTCTATCGCTCGTTGGGCGCAGAGATCAAAGAGGTCACACTTCCTCACTCAAAGTACTGTGTGGCTGTCTATTACATCGTGGCCCCGTCAGAGGCGTCGAGTAACCTTGCCCGTTATGACGGCGTCCACTACGGATTCCGTGCTGAGAAGTTCGACAACATGATCGACATGTACTCTGCGACCCGAGGGGAGGGGTTTGGTGACGAAGTCAAACGCCGCATCATGCTGGGCACGTATGCTCTCTCAGCCGGCTACTACGATGCGTATTACCTCAAGGCCTTGAAGGTCCGACGACTGATCCGCCAGGACTTCGACCGGGCCTTCGAGGAGGTCGACGTGATCGCATCTCCCGTCACGCCGACGCCCGCATTCAAGATCGGCGAACTGATCGATGATCCGCTGGCGATGTATCTGACGGACATTTACACGATCAGTGCCAATCTTGCAGGGTTGCCTGGTGTCTCTCTTCCATGCGGTTTCAGTAGCGAAGGCCTGCCGATCGGTCTGCAACTTCAGGCCGCCCCGTTTGAGGAGGAACGCCTGCTCCGCGCAGCCCGCATGTACGAACGCGAGACCGACTGGCATACTCGGCGTCCGGCAATGAACTCAAACAGTGCAAGCTAGGTTTTTTAACAGAATCAGTTCGATGAAAGTCACGACAGTTGTCGGCCTCGAAGTCCACGTGCAGTTACACACTCGCACCAAGATCTTTTGCGGGTGTGTGAATCGGTTCAACCCGGATGCTCCGAACACGCAGACGTGTCCGGTCTGTCTCGGTTTGCCCGGAGCATTGCCTGTGATGAACCAGGAGGCATTCCGACTCTCTCTCGTCACGGCAATGGCTCTCAACTGTGAGTTGGCCCGATTCACGAAATGGGATCGCAAACAGTACTACTACCCCGACCTCCCAAAAGCGTATCAGATCAGCCAGTACGATCTGCCGTTCAGCCATGATGGCTGGCTCGATGTCTCGAGTGAGGACGGTGAGACTCGGCATATCCGCATCAACCGTGCCCATCTCGAAGAGGATGCGGGAAAGAACACCCATGACGAGTCCGGTCGTGGCGGAGACAGTCAGGTCGACCTCAACCGTTGCGGGACGCCCCTGCTGGAAATCGTCAGCGAACCCGATCTCCGCTCCGCTGCCGAGGCGAAGGCTTACCTTGAAGAACTGCATCTGTTGCTCACCTACCTTGGCGTCTCCGACTGCAATATGCAGGAGGGGAGCCTGCGCTGCGATGCGAACGTCAATCTGCACATTGAGCAGAATAACGGTGAAACGATTGCCACTCCGATCGTAGAGATCAAAAACCTCAACAGCTTTCGTGGAGTCGAAGCGGCAATCACTTATGAAGCCGATCGGCAACAGGAGGAGTATTCGAAGACCGGTCGCAAACTCGGTGATCCCGGTGTCGAGAAGGAAACACGCGGCTGGAATGCAGAGCGGAACGTCACCTTCGCCCAGCGAGGAAAGGAAGAGGCCTCCGACTATCGCTATTTCCCCGATCCGGACCTGATGCCGGTGACGGTCAGCGACGAACAACTGGCAGAGGTCCGCGGCAGTCTGTGTGAGTTCCCGGCCGCCCGCCGCGACCGCTTCGAGGCGGAGTACGGACTCTCGAAGTACGATGCCTCCGTCGTGATCAATCAGGGAGAGAAGTTCGCAGACTACTTCGAGTCCGTCGCGAAGGGCTGTGGCGACGGCAAGCAGGCCGTCAACTGGGTGACGCAGAACGTGCTCCGCGAGTTGAATGAGCGAAGCGTCACAGTCGCAGACTTTCCCATTCCGGCTGATGTCCTCGCGGCTCTGTTGCAGAGAATCGTAAATGGTGACTTGACGGTGAAAAGTGGCCGCGAAGTTTTTGACGAACTCCTCAGCGATCACGACAAGGGGATGCCCCCCAGTATCGAGCGAATCTCGGCGATTATCGACGAGAAGGGCCTGGCGATGCTGGCGGATACGGGTGAATTGGACTCCCTGATTGACGCGACGATTGCTGACCATGCGAAGGCGGTGGAAGACATCCGCAACGGCAAGCTTCAGGCAGCGGGGCCGATCATCGGCAAGGTCATGAAGCAGCTCAAAGGGGCCGATCCGCAGACGGTACGGGAGCGCATTATCGAGCGGATTCAGCAGAATTCATGAGTGCCGTCCACAGCCCCGTCAGTCGATATCTCTTGTACCATGGATCGGTCGGTCCCGATTGATGATTGATTCGGGATCGACTCATCGGCTACCATAACAGTGGCTGGGCCGGGTGTGTTTTCTTGCAGACACCCCGGTGACTAATCCTATCGTGCAGCAAGACATCCCGTGAAGAATTCAAACCTTGTACGTCTGTTAGGCGGAAGAGGTCGAGTAGCCGTTGTGCTCACTTGGATCACCAGCCTCTCAGCAGTCCAGCCTGCCCTCTCAGAAGATGGCGCGCCTGCTGTCGACGAATCACAACCGGCTTCCCTGCTGGCCACTCCAGATCTACCAGCAGACCTGTGGACATTCGCTTCCAGCGAGATGGACGCAAAGCTGGCTGATACCTGGGAGGTTCGTGAGTCCGACGGAGAGACCATCCTCGTCTGTACCGGAGAGCCCTACGGGTATCTAAAGACGACACAGGTTTTCACGGATTTCAAGTTCGGCCTGGAATGGCGATACCCGAGCGATGTGAACGGCAACAGCGGCATACTGCTCTACACGAACGGTCACGACAAAGACAACGTCTGGCCAACGGCGATGCAGGTGCAGTTGCATCAGCCGGTCTGCGGCAGCATCTTTCCCAGCGGCGGTGCGAAGTCGGATAATGAGATCCGCGATGTGCGCGAACTCTGCAAGCCGCTCAATCAGTGGAATTCTTGTGAAATCACCAGCACTGGCGGTCAATTATCCGTAGAAGTGAATGGACGCAAGGTTGGAGTCGTCACCGGCTGTCAGCCGGATCGCGGCGGGATCGCACTTCAAAGCGAAGGCTCTGAAATCCATTTCCGTCGCATCTGGGTGAGAAAGCTGGCGGGCGGCAATGCGACGGACGAGGCAGTCAGTCTCCTGCCGTGCTCAGCATGTCCACCCTGGCGGACCTCGTTCCGTTGTGACGAGTTGTTCGGCATCGAGCACCCCGTCGCCTTCACTTCGCACATCCCCTCTGATGGATTGACACGTCATGTGGTTCACCGAACTCGCCTGGCCCCCGATGGTCATCCTGTCCATGCTCATGGTCGTGTGCGGCTGGATGTGGTCGCAACGTCGACGGACGTCGCTGCTGATCGCCACCATCATCTCCGGAGCCGGCATCGCCGGAACCTGGCTGATTGACGAACTGGTCGTCACCGATCGCGAGCAGGTAACCGCTTCCGTCCTCACGCTCGCAGATGACGTCAGACGGCTCGATCTCAACAGCACCCTGCGATTCATCTCGCCTCGTGAAGATGACCTCAAGCATCAGGTGGAGTTGGGATTCAACCTCATCTCAGAAATCGAGTACCTGACAATCACAGATGTGAGCGTCGATGTCTTCGGCGAGGGAGGGCGCGCTCGTTCGCATTTCCGTGCGAACGGGCGAATTCACGTCAAAGGTCATGGAGACATCGGCCATCAGCCGACACGTTGGGAACTGACGTGGCAGAAGGAAGGCTCGGATTGGAAGGTCGTCGACATCGAGAGGCTCAATCCGATCACCGGTGAAACGATTGCTACGCTCTCACGTGGGCCATAGTCATCTCAATGTTTGAAGTGTCTGCGGCCGGTGAAGATCATGGCCATCCCATGCTCGTTGCAGGCGGCGATGACCTCTTCGTCCTGTCGAGAGCCCCCCGGTTGAATGACCGCTCGCACCCCCGCTTTCGCGGCTTCGTCGACGCCGTCGCGAAACGGGAAGAACGCATCGGAAGCGACCACTGCTCCCTGACTTCGCTCGCCCGCCTTGTGGGCAGCGATGAATGACGAATCGAGACGGCTCATCTGCCCGGCCCCGACACCGAGCACGGCTCCTTCCTTCGCCAGGAGAATTGCATTTGACTTCACATGCTTGCAAACCTTCCAGGCGAACGCGAGATCGATTCGCTCTGCTTCGGTCGGTTTTCGTTCAGTGACGACCTGCCACTCGTCAGTCGGGTCCGGTTGATCATCCCGGTCCTGCACGAGCAATCCGCCAGCGACGCGGCGAAAATCAATCAAGGCGCCGCCGGGACTCATCATGCCGGGACAACTCATCAGCCGCACATTGTTTTTCCATTTGGGACGGGTCGTGAGCATCTCGAACGCAGTCTCATCGAATCCCGGAGCAATGATGGCCTCGATGAACCGGCCCGGTTCACACAATTGCTCTGCCGTTGCAGTATCAACGCTTCGATTGAAGCTGATGATCGAACCAAAGGCACTGATCGGGTCTCCTTCGTACGCTTTGACAAATGCGGCATCCAACGTGTCGCCGATCGCACACCCGCAAGGGTTGTTGTGCTTGATGACGACCGCAGCCGGTTCGCTGAACTCTCGCACGATGGCGAGTGCCGCGTCGAGATCCAACAGATTGTTGTAAGAGAGTTCCTTGCCGTGTCGCTGCTCAGCGGCTGCCACCGTCGCCGGTCCGGGAGACGACTCGACATAGAACGCAGCCCCCTGGTGCGGGTTCTCGCCATATCGCAGGACCGACTTCCGCTCGAACGATAGCGTCAACTGCTCCGGGAATGCGGACGAAGTCTGTTCTGAGTCCTCGATCGTTTTGAGGCCGACGAAGTAATTGGCGATGGCCTGGTCATAGCGAGCTGTCATCTCAAAGGCCGCACCGGCCAGTTCTCGCCGATCCTCGAGAGTCAATTCGCCCGACCGCAGCGTCGTCAGCACATGTTCGTACTGCGAAGCACTCGTGACCACGCCAATATAGGCATGATTCTTCGCAGCCGAGCGGATCATGCTCGGACCGCCGATGTCGATCTGTTCGATCGCTTCGGGGACCGTCACTCCTTCGCGGGCGATAGTCTGCTCGAACGGGTACAGGTTACAGACCACCAACTCGAAGGGGATGATCCCGTGTTCCGACATCGCGCCCGCATCTTCAGGACGATCCGGACGACCGAGAATCGCTCCATGAATCCGCGGGTGCAGCGTCTTGACCCGCCCGGCCATGATCTCCGGAAATTGGGTGTATTCAGAGACCTCCGTGACCGGCAGGCCTGCCTCTTTGAGTGTGCGGCTGGTGCCTCCAGTGGAGAGAATCTGGAATCCCAACTCCACCAATCCGGTGACGAAGGGGACAAGTCCGGTCTTGTCGTTCACACTGACAAGTGCCCGGCGGGGATGAGTCGGCATGGGTCTTTGCTTTGGTCTGGTCGGGGTTTAGACTCGTGGTGCCACTTCCGCATGGCCGCCTGATGATTGCTCGCGGCTCAGGGGAGTGTTGTGTTGTTCCTCGACGCGACTCTAGTCGGGCCGTTCCGCAACGTCAAATCACAGAATGGGTGACTTCATGCCTTGCTGCTCCGCGATCGTCCGACCTCTGCTGCTGGTGGTGATACTCTCTGGCGTCTGCTCCCCTTTGTCCGCAGGAGTCGTGTATGTCAACAGCCGCGTGGGAAGCGATGCATTTGACGGACGGTCTGAGTTTCCCGTTAATCGACGAGTCGGTCCGGTGAGAACGCTGCAACGCGCCGCAGCATGCCTGTGTGTGGGAGACTCGATCGTCCTCGCAGAAAACGGCGTTCCATACTTCGGTTCGCTCAGTCTCGTCAATCAGAGGCACAGCGGCGTTCCCACCCGCCCCGTCGAGATCATCGGCAACGGGGCGATTATCTCGGGTGCCCGACCAATCCCCCGGAAAGCCTGGACCAGCGAGGGACTCGATCTCTGGCGAATCACCCCGATTCGCAAACGATACGTCCAACTCTCCAGAGGCAATGAGACTTTGCCCAGTTACGACTTGCCCTGGTCGTTGTCCTATCTGCCGAATGCCCCGGCCGATCATTGGTATCGTGAGGGACATTCCGTCTTGCTCAAGACTGAGCCGGGAGAACATCCGGCCCTGCAACCGCTCGACCTCGCCCGTGAGGACGTCGGCCTGACGCTTTTGGGGGTCGAGCATGTCGTGATTCGCGATGTCACATTTCGACACTTCCGTCTCGACGGCATCAATCTCCATGATCGGTGTCACAATGTCGTGCTTGACAATGTGGTCTGCGAAGGGAACGGACGGGCGGGCGTGGCCGTCGGTGGTACCAGTCAGGTTGTGATCCGCAACTCGCTGTTAGCCGACAACCGTGAATACTCTCTACTCATCACCGAACTGGGACAGGCAGAAGTCACCGACAGCGAAATGATGCGTCGTCCGGCGATTGTTGAGTAAGCTACTATTCGGATTCTGCAAATCAGAGCTGCACGCCTTCCACGGCGGTGGCGTCGATCGCGAGGCCCTGGGCTCGCTGAACCTTTCCCCAGAGATGCCATTGGTTCAACGCCTGCTCACGTTGTTCGTCTGATTCGAAACCGATCGTGTTCGGCTGAAACAGGTATTTCTCGTGAAAAGGCAACGCCCCGAATCCGTAGTCGCTCGGGTTCTGTCCGCTCAAGTGCAGCATCACCGCGAGAGCCACGTCACGCACCTGTGAGGTGAACATGGACCTCCCGTTCCTTCGGCCTTCTGCGATGTCGGAATCGTCATCCAGCAGGAACGTCATGTCCTGTAAGTGCTCCGGACCGCCAAGCTTTCCGATCGCACAAATTGCAGTCTGCACGTGACTGCCCCGTGCCCCGGAATGAATCAGCTGAAAGGCCGGTTCGACACCAGCGGCGAAGGAGTATTGCATAGCGACGTTGATCCGATGCGCAGGGGAGACATCATCCGCCAGCGCGATCCATCTGGACATCAACCGTCGGTAGGCCGAGTCGTCGAATTCATTGATGGCATTTGCGATCTGCGTCTGACCGATCACCGCAGACGTCATCGAGCGTGTGCCGATGCTCAGTTCACAGCCGGGGTCGAGCATCACAAACATAAACACCGCCAGCGTAGCGGGCGACATCCGAGAGGCGACGTTCTGACGGTCTCCTCTGCGAAAGCGGCTGTTGCTCTGCTCGGTGGCGACCTGAAGCTCAACACCCGAGCGGTCCGTGAGTCGCATCACGCCCGGCTCAGCCTCATGCATTTCGACGAACAGCCTTCGAGCGGACTGGTCGTTCCCGCAAATTTCGGAGAAGCGTTGCCATCCGGGAATCGCATGGCCCAGTCCGGGATCGCCGGTCGCAAGGAACTCGGTCAATGCACGATTCTGCGCAATCTGCTCGATGGCATCGCGGAGCTTTCTGACACGATAGCGAATCTCCAGATCATCATGTCGACTCGCTTCACGGAGTGCTGGCAGAACGGCTGGCCCCATCTCGCGTAACTCGACCGCAGCCTCTTCACGCAGCTGATAGGAAGAGGCACCCAGCTGATTGATCAACTGTCTCGCCCGAACCGTGACTGCATCAGCGACAAGACGATCCGTGGGTTCATCGTCCGTCTCGTCAGCGAGCACTTGCAAACCGGGGGCGAGGAGGATGGCCCAGAGGACACCGCTCATCAGAACCCACCGTTGAAAATCACGTCGCACGTCTGACCCTCAGTTCATCAGGAAGTGTCAGGCTCTGCAACAATCATAGGTCCTCTCTGCGGATTCAGTCCACAGGAGAAATCGCCTGTTATCCACAAAAAACAGCCCACAGGGAGGAGTCCTGCGGGCTGTCGGGTTTGTTGAGCGTTCACGTTTCAGCGAGCGATGCCTTCGGGTCAGATCAGGGGAGGATGTCCACCTGTCCCATGCCGTTCTCGGTCTCCCGTTCATTCAACTCCTCGTTCAAGATGTTGAACGTGTTGGAGAGGTTGACGGTGATCCGGGTATTACCTGCGACCGTGCCGTCACCATTCGCAGTGGCATCGATACCATCACCCTCGCCGTTGGCAGCAATGCCGTCGTCGTTGAAACGGATGGTGCCGCTGTCGAAATCGATGATGATGCCCGTGTCCTGCAGAAGTGCCGTGTCATCACCATTGTTGGCGACGAGATGGAAACCATCGCCGTTGTTGCTGTCCACATTGGCGAACTGGAAGTCGAGGTCGATCAGCGACTGATCGTCCAGCGATGCATCGTTATTCGTCTCCAATTGAACCCCCCGGCCATTTTCGGTGACCATGCTGTGAGCGATACGCCCGGTGACGGTCGAGTCATTGTCGGACATGATGTCGATACCAGCTCCAGTGTTGCCGGTGAAGTCGACACCATCAAAGTTCAGTCCCACGATCGACCCATTGTCGAGTGTGCCACCCAGTCCGGCTCCCGAGGCACCACTGAAGATGGATCGCGGTACGAGAATGTCATTGGGGTCAGCATTCTCGATATCAATCATCAGGTTGGCACCGTTGTTGAGCGAGAACGCCAAGACATTCGTTCCGCCGATCGTCGAGAAGTTCTCAGCGTTGTTGAGCTCGAAGTCGATCGTCGCTCCGTCAGCAGAGAGATCGATCGCGGTTCCCCCAGCATTCTCACCAGAGACTGCATCGCCCATGACGGTGATCATCGAGCCGGATGTTGCGTTCAGATCGAAGGCGTTACTCCCGACCATATCCATCAAGGTGTTGGTGAAGTTTCCGGTAAAGGAAGCACCACTTGCGGTGTTGACGTGGACCGCGTCGCCTCCGACACCTGACATGTCATTGTTTGTGAAGTTGAACGTGGCAGATGTCATGGCACCACTCAGCGTAGCATCGATAATTTGCCCGCCAACTCCCGTCATGTCGGTGTCAGCCACGCTCAGGTCGAGCATTGAGTCGCCAGTCATTGCGATCTCAAACACACTGTCAGTCGCTCCCGAGAAGTCATTGGGGTCGATGTCGATATTCGCCATGCCGCCGGACGCTTCAAAGATGTCGAACGTATCGTCACCGGCTCCCGTCGCAGAAACATTCGTGAGCTTCATGTTCAGGACACCGCCGTTGATGGCTTCCAGATGGAAGGCGTCTCCAACTGCATCGTTTACCGACGAGTCCGTGAAGTTGATGGTTGTGTTCGGAGAGCCGTTCACGCCGATCGAGACTCCGTGACCGAACGCGTTGTTGAACGCACCGCGAAGAACATTGGATGTAAATGCTGAGTCCGCTACGAAGGCGACGTATCCGAAATCGCCGCCATTCGTCATGACGTCTGTCAGATTCAGTGCCCCCGTGCTCCCACCCGTGATGCTTGAGTAGACTCCAATGATATTGCTACTGAAGTCAGCCGGAGTCCCCATTGTCCCCGAGATGTTGGATGTCACAGTCGAAGAGCCTGTTGCAATCAGTTGCAGTCCAGCGAACCCAGCTCCAGCAAACGAACCGGCGTTTGTCAGATTGATCGTGGTGGACCCTCCGTTCGTCGCAGAGAGTGAAGTACCGGCAAAACCAGCGCCTGCACCGGAGACTCCCGTCCCAGAGATCGTGATGTTTGAGGCATCCGCTGCGGCTCCGAGGGCGATGTTGCCTGCACCATCCAGCTGGACGTTGTTCAGATTCGCCCCGTAGGTGCCGCCGTTGTTGGCGATGAGGGCGAGACCATCGACACCTGCTCCGGAAGCATCCACGTTCAGGAGTGTGATCGTGCCGCTGGAATCATCCACCAGGATGTCGACCGCTGAGCCGCCTGCGTTGGCGAGTGAACTGTCAACAACCGTCGCTGTGAAGTTTGACCCAGTATTTGCCGTCACGAAGATGCCTGCACCTCCGGTCGATTCGACATCGGACCGAGTGAGATTGAGTGTCGCGGATGAACCGCCCATGAGATTGGCGAGCACACCCTCGGCTCCCGTCGGGTTGGCAGCGTTCGACAGTGGTGAATCGATGAACGTCGCTAACAGTGAGCCGCCCATGTCCCCCGTGATCTCTAGGCCGTTACTGCCAGCCCCGGTTGCGTCCGTCGGATCGACAAACAGATCGACCGTCGAGAAGCCGGACATGACAATGTCGAAGGCATCGTCGCCAGCATCCATAACAGAACTGTCGATAATGTCGATGTCGAGTGAGCTGAGATCTGCCGCCCTCGCATGAACGCCATCCGTCGTGGCATTGTTTAAGTTAGAGTCTCGAATGAATACTGTTCCGACTGATCCCTCGTAGTCGAGAAGTGCAGCGTGATTCCCTGCGTTGGAAAGATTAGTCCGCAACACCAATGCATTATGTGTCGAGTCGAGCGCCGTCATACGCAGTGCATCGGAGGCAAACGTTCCACTGAAGTCAGTATCGATCAACGACAGGTTAGCGGTCGAACCGTCATTCACTGTTGCTTCGACCCCTACGCTGCCCGCTCCATTAAACATGGCCGGGCTCCCCATGGTTCCGGTGACGCTGACGGAGATGGTGCTGGCTCCAGATCCGAAATAATCGATTCCGTCATCGCCTGCCCCTGAGAAGTCACCAGCGTCGTTCAGCATCATGTTCAAAATAGATCCCGAGAGGGCAAATATCTGAATGGCGTCTCCTCCAGCATTTGATGCCGAGATGCCATCAGAACTCGTGAACGTAAGATTCGATGAGTCGGCAATCAGCGAGATTGCATCGCTTCCGGCATCATCAAATGCAACTCCGTTCATGGTCACAATATCAAGGTTCGAACCCTGAACCACTTCAGCTTCGATGCCATGTACCGTTGCGTTAACAGCGAACACATCATCAAGTGTCAACGTGCCGATCGAGTTGGTGTGGCCAACGCGAACTGCCCTATCTCCAGCGTTGTTCAAGAAGCCATGAGTGACGGTCGTACTGGTAACGGAATCGAAGACCTCGTATTCCAGAGCGCTGCCGCCGGCGCCATTGAAGTTCACATTCGTCAGGTTAATCGTAGCAGTCGAACCGTTCTCGTAAGCTGCGGTAAATCCATCGTCAGTTGCCATGGCGAAGTTGGCGATTGGGCTGCCGTGCAAGTCGAAGTTGATCGTGCCCGCATCGGCATGGAGGTCAACTCCATCATCACCTGCTCTCAGGAATGAGCCGGTGTTGGTAAGTGCTAGGTTGACCGTACCACCAATAGTTTCAACGAAGATTCCGTCGGCGCCCGCCATTTCGCCACTCACGCCGTCGCCATTGACTGTGGTGGTCGAACCGGTCCCTGCGAAGAGGTTGATCGCTGTGCCGCCGACGTTGTTGAACACAGTTCCGTTCGTCAGGGTGCCTGTGAAGGACGAACCGTTGTCAGCACGGGCAAGCAGGCCGTCGCCACCTGCGTCGGATCCGGGGGAGTTGTTGATATTCAGGATGCCGGTTGAGCTGTTGTCCAGGACGACGGAGAAGGCATTGCCTGTCGCGTCGATGAACGGACTGCTGAGGACGTTCCCGGTGAACATCGAGCCGTTGTCTGCGATGATGTCCATGCCGTCGCCGCCTGCGTTCGCGACAGCCGAACTAGCCAGTCGCAGGTTCGCGGTGGCTCCGTTGTCGAGCCGACCGTTCACGCCGTCGCCGCCGGTCCCCATCGCGAGGGTCGACAGATTCGAGTTGATGAAGTTTGCGAAGAGGTCTGCATTGTCGCCGTCAAATTTCAGTCCTTCAGCACCCGCTCCCTGAGAAGGAGTTCCTTCAACGCGGATGTCGATGGACGATCCACTGCGGAAGCCCAGGTCGTAAGCGTTCTCACCGGCATTGGTGAGCGAGCTGTCTGCAATGTCGACGTTCGCAGTCGAACCGTTGTTGGCCTGCAGTCGCAGGGCGTCACGGCCGACGTCATCGACGAGAGTGTCCTCAACGAACAGCATCGCGTTGGAGTTGTTCAATCCGATGTTGATGCCATCGAGACCCGCGCGGCTGAGATCGGTCGAGGCTGAGTCAATGCCGACTGCAGAACCATTCACTGCGGTCACGCGAATCGATGAACCCGCAGCATCAGCGGCATCCACATCCTCGAGGACAAGCATGCCGGTCGAGTTGCTGAGCATGAGAGCGAAGGCATCGCCACCTGCACCGGAAATGTCGGTGTTGAGCATGTCAGCCGAGAAGGTTGAACCGTTCGTAGCATCGACGAGCAAACCATTGCCAGCCGGAGCCGAGAGGTCTGAATCGGTGAAGCTCAGCAGGGCCGTCGACATGCCGTCGAGGTTGCCATAAATCGCATGCGAGCCGGCACCTGTCATGGTCAGATTGTCGAAGCTGGCATCGACATATCCGTTCATCATACCGCCGACCCACAGACCAATGCGGCCCGGCATATCGGCCGTTGTATCAGCGACATCAAGCGTGATTCGTGAGTCGGTATTCGCCAGCAGATGGAAGGCGTCAACTCCTGCCCCATCGAGATTGCTGTTGTCAATCGTGCCATTCAAGTTGGCAAAGTTGCTGGTTTCGACATTGAAGGCGTTACGGCCGACCATCGAGAGGTTGACGTCGTCCAGCGTCACGTTCACATCAGAACGGTCGACCATAAACCGCATGCCGTCGCGACCCGCTCCGGTGAACAACGTCGAAGCGATGTCCAGATTGGCGTTCGCGAAGCTGTTGATCTCAGCATGCAGTCCGTCATTCAGTGGTGTTGAGACATCCGTGTCGGTCATCGCCAGGTTGATGGTGCCGCTGGTAGCGATGATGTTCACACCATGACCTGTCCCTTCGGAACCGTCAGCGGGAAGCACACCGAAGGCATCAGCAGGACCCGGCACCGGCACTCCCGGTCCCGGCGGAATCATCAGGGCACCCCCGCCGGCGTTGGTGAAGGTGCTGTTGGTCACAGCCAGGTTGATCTCGCCCGGGCCGTTCGTTTCGAGTTCGAGACCCGTCCCGTTCATGTCAGCCAGCACACCGTCGGCAGTCGCGTTGATGATCGAGCTGTTCGCATACAGACGCACACCGTTGCGTCCACCGAGCAGGAAGGGAACGTTGTTGATCGTGAGATCAAGCGGCGCGACACCCGAGTTGTGCACGCCGATGCCTGCGATCGCGGTCGGGTCGGAGATGTTGAAAGCCACGTTGTCGATGAGACCATGACCCGTGACATTTGAGAGCATGATGCCTGCACCCGGTCCGGTGGACATAGCGGGCATGACATCGTTGTTGATGTTGCGGATTTCAAAGTTCGTGAGCGACTGACCGCGAATGGCGAAGCCGTCGACCGCAGGCATGAGGTTCAGGCCGTCAACCAGCGTGTTGCTGGCGATGTTAATGATCGAAGCTCCCTGATTGGCCGTGACGTACGGGTTCGGTCCCATCGAATCGAGACCTGGCACGAGAAACGACCCGCGACCAGCCACATCGATGAAGAACGGCGTCCCGTCACCGATGAGCGTTTGACCTGCGGTCATGAAGAGTCCATCACCGGCGGTCAGCTTAGTCGTAGGAGAGGTCGAGCCTCGCTGGACGACAATCAGGTCTGCATTGGAACCGTTGGCGAAGTCCAGTCGAGCATAGGGATTGATGAGCGACCCCGTCCCCGGCATGAGGTTGGTGTTGTTGGCATAGACGATCCGGTAAGGACGACCTGTCTCAGGATTGATGTATGGAGTGAAGATGTCGGTCTCGAAGGTCTGCGTGGCGACACGGCGTTGCTTCTGCAGACGGTCGAACAGACGACGGTTGACGGACGCCATCTGGCTGTGATCGCAGCTCACGCCACCACGTCCGAGAATCCAGGCGAGGCCAAGGTTCGTGCTGGTCCCGAACTGGTTGTCGTGCGTGACGTCGAGGTTGAGTTGCACTGCATTGAAGTCTGCATTCGCGAGGAAGTGTACGCCGTTGACGTCTTCTCCATCAGGAGCCCGGTAGTGGTAATAGCCGACGCCGCCCTGCAACCACTCCTGAGTCGGAACGTAGGCACGGGCGATGATGTCACCACCCCGCATGTGCTGTTCAACGACTTGACGATCAATGAAGCCGAAGACTGTATCCTGCACGGTCGCATTGCCGGTCAGAATTCGAGGTGCGACCGGATTGAGGTCGTCACCATTCACCGGGATGTAGAAGTTCGAGCTGACCGAGAAGATGCTTCGGGCATACTCGGCACCGAACCCATACTGGTTGTAAGAATATTCGTACTCGCTGTAGTCGCGTGTGAGGGCTCCGTAGACTCCGAGGAAGGAGTCCCCAAACAGCCAGCGATAGCCCAAGTTGGCATCCACGCCTGCATGAGAAACTTCGTCGACCATCAATTGGACGTCGGCGAAGAACATGCCGTTTTCATCGCGCGGACCGGGAATGAATGCCCCCGCGGTCCCGTAGTTTCCCCGGTTGCCGGGACGTTCGCCGAACATCCCTTCAATCCAGAAGTAACCCCCGCCGCCGAACGGCACGAAGCCCGCGACATCCCCGTAGGTATCTCCGGAGTAGTTGTCGAAGTACGACCCATCCGAGATGGAGACGGACCCGGAGTTGCTCAGCACGCTTTGTGCCTGAGTGGTGCCTGCCGACACAGCGAGCCCCAGCGCGATGAGTGCCGTCAATTTCCAGCGGTGCAGTACCATCTGTCTCTCCATAGACTTGAGGTGAGCAACCCGGCTACCCCCGTTGCTGCCCGATCCTCGCTGACTGTCGTCTGCGTCGAACTCCATCCAAACGTCGGTCGGTCCGGTTGGACCGGTAGGGACGTTCGTTTCAGTTATCGGCTTTCGCCGGGTCGTTCTGGATAGGAAAGGTTTACGGATTGAACCTGTTTCGCGGGTTGTACGAGTTCTATCGAGGTCTCAGATATCCCAACTTCTCCTCAAGACGTGGGTTCACAGCGAAGTCCGGCAGTTCATGCCGAAATCGAGATCATCAAAAGAAAACACCCCGACTGCCTGGAGCAGCCGGGGTGTTTTGAATCAGCATCAGGAGTGAGACAGGCTTACGCTTGAATCGAACTCAGTGCAGAGAGGGATCGATCGACTGGGCGTGCTGAAGGTCTTCCTTCGCACCCTGGGCGTCTCCCTGAGACTCACGTTGTTTGGATCGCTGGAGGTACGCCTCGGCGACCTGCCGGTCAAACCGCTTCGTCTGAGCGAAGTTCTGCACGGCTCGGTCGAAGTCACCCAAGGCCAGATGAGCGTCACCGAGAATCGAGTAGGCCTCCTCGCTGGGCTCGATCTTGAGAGCCGCTTCGCAGTCCTCAATCGCCTTCTGGTACTCACCCTGCTCGACCCAGTAGGCAGCACGTGATGTGTAAACCTGAGTCTGACTTGGTTCCAGTTCGATCGCCTTGTTGAAGTTGGCCAGAGCGATGTCACCGTGACCACCCTGTGCCAGGTGAGCTGCCCGCTGGATGTAGCCCTTGGCATCTTCAGGTGCCCGCACGACATCGCTGTTAAGCCGATGCAGCCCCGCGAGCCACTTCACCTTTTCGCCATCAGCCTGAGCCTGTTCGGTCTGCCCGAGCTTTTCATAGGCCTTGCGTCGACTCATGTAGAACTGCAGGTTGTTCTCTTCCAGTTCGATGGCTTTGGTAAACTCTGCAATCGCCTGCTCTGTCTGCTCTTGTTGAGAATAGATAAGACCACGGTTGTGATAGGCCGCAGCAAAGTCCGGTTTGATTTCTGTCACTCGCGTCAGGTCCGCGAGTGCACGGTCAGGGCTGTCCATCTTGCTGTAAGCGAGACCCCGATTGTGCAAGGCTTCGACAAACTCAGGCTTGAGTTCCAACGCCTTGTCATAGTCGGCAATCGCCTCCATCCACTTCTCCTGGATGAAGAACGTCAGGCCACGATTGTTGAGGTACTCCGCGTTGCCCGGATCATGTTCGATGGCAGAGGAGAAGTCGTTGACCGCGTGTTCCCAGACCTTCTGCGAGAACAGAAACAGACCGCGACCGTTGTAGTACTGAGCCTCTTCCGGAGCGAGTTGAATGGCCCGCGTGTAGTCAGCCAGCACAGCTCGTGTTTCATTCGCCATCGCGAACTGTCCGGCCCGCTTGGCATACAACTCTGCATCACGAGGATTCGCAGCAATCGCCTGATTGAGTTCCGACAGCCCTTTCAACCACAGGATTCGCTGAGCGTCACCCTTCGCCTTGGCCTCCTGACCGAGCTTGGCATAGGCCTGTCCCCGACGTTGATACAACGTGGCACTGAAGCGATTGCGACTGATCGCCTGATTGAGATCGTTGATCGCTGCTTCAGGCTGACCTGCCCGGGTCAACAACTCAGCTCGGTTGCTGTAGGCACTGATCGAGTTGGGGTTTAACTTGAGAGCAACCGTGAAGTCAGCGAGTGCCTGCTTGGCATCACCGTTCTGCATTTCGGTGAAACCGCGATTATTGTATCCGTCAGAGAATTGCGGACTGAGCGTCACCGCCTGACTGAAGTCGGCCAGTGCCTCATCAAACTGCTTATTGGCTGCATGAGCCAACCCGCGATTGTTGAAGACACGATGATCGGTCGGGTCAATCTCGATAGCTGCGGTGAAGTCAGCCAGGGCAGCGTCATACTCACCCCGACTGAGATGAAAGACACCTCGCGACCCTCGGTACTCGACACTCTCCGGAGCAGCGTCGACGGCTTTGGTGAAGTGCGTGAGTGCCAGCTCAGGTTGATTTGTCGCCGCGTAGCACGAGGCCAGTTTGAAGTGCGCGACAGCGGAGTTCGGCTGCTCTTGAAGAACCTGTGTGAGCACTTCCGTCGCCTGCTTGAACTCTCGTTTCTGCAGATGCTGCTGGGCTGTCTGCAAGAGGTTGGAATTCGACAAAGCGGCTGTTTGCTTAACCGGCTGTGCCTGTTGTGACGACTCGCCAGTTGCAGTCGAGGAATCCGCATCCTGGCTGCCACAGCCAGCCAGAGCAGCCGTCATCACCAGAGTGATCAGAGTCAGTGAGGCGCGCATCCATTCGCTCCTTGAGCAGCCGCATCCGTGGCCGCTGATTGTGGTGGTCATCCGGGTCAACCCAGCTCAAAACGGGAAGCCGGGCATTGTCATTGGAGGCGGTTTGTACGGCCGATCCTGCCGAAGTGTCAATCCCGGTTATCGATCAGGAGAAGCTGGACAGGAGAGGCACTCTGCTTCAATTGTCTGCCGTATGTGTCAAAGAGTTGGTCTCACGTTCACTCGCCGAGAAGTGCTGCGATCTGTCGATCGATTTCCTTTGCCTGTGTTTGAGCTTCTTCCAGTGTGATCTCAGGGGCATTCCCCGGGCGCTGGTGTCCGATCTCCCAGAGGAGCTTGCCGTCATACACCTTTCGCCGTTGTGATACGAGTAAGTGCAGTGCAGACCAACGGTTGTCTTCTGCTACTTTTGCGAGGTCGATAGGTTCCCCGTCGGGCATCACCTTGTCCCAGTTGGCGAGCACAGCGGTAGCCATCACGCGGTGGCCGTGGGCGTTGGGGTGAATCGGGTCCTTGTCGTACGAAGCCTCAATCGCAGCCAGCATCGGCGTGCGGATGTCGATCGTGTCAACACGATCCTCGGTGTTCAGAGTCATGATCCAGTCGGCATATCGCGCCATCACACTGTCGTAGGCAGGGAACGGAACCCGGTAGTCGTACTCGCTGTTGCCTTGCGGAGCGGGTGCCTCAGAGAGCTTGCCTGCATACGGAGGCGGAGTCAGCAGGACGATACGGGCCCCAGCGTCGTGAACTTTCTGGATCAGCACACGAATCCCGTCCTGATAGGCTGCGAATCGCTCCTTGGAAAACGGCTGATAGATCCCATCGTTGATGCCGTAACAGGCGACCACGACCGTCGGCTGAACTGCCTTGAGCACCCGATCGAGCCGCTCATGAACCGTCGGCCGCGGGAAGGGGTGGGACTTCTCTGAGAGTCCAGAGGCCGTCTCGCTCCCCAGTCCCAACGCCACAATTTGAGGCACCTCCTGCCCTCCCTGACGCAGCAGCACCGCCGTCTCAATGTCATTCACATATTGCCCGGCCGCCGTGATGCTGTCGCCCAGAAAGAGAATCCGGGCGTCAGATCGAGCAAGTTCTTCGGCGGTAAGGCCCGACTTTGCGGTCGTCGACACTACCGTGAGGCAGAGCACGAAAAAACTCAACGAACGCGGAACACGGATTGCAGACATGCGGCTTGTCTCAGGACGGTTGGTCAGAAAGGGACCATCGTGCCCTGTGAACGATGGCCCTGTCAACAACCAGACATGACTATCCCTCATCATCCGGTTCCACTGGCGAGTCCACCAGGCTGTGCATCACCAGAGGAGTTGGCCTTGCCAGCGGACAATGGTTGTGGGAAATTCTCGCCACGTCTGCAAGGCAGCTGAGAACCTTACTCATTCCGGTCGTGTCCTTCAGCTGACTGCTTCCCGCCTTTTGATTGAGCTTTCCCTCCCGTGTGGCCACTTCCTGTCGCTCAGCGTGTGATCATCGTGGCCGGGTGTCTCGGGATGGCCTACACGCAGCTCACGACTTCCGCAGCTTCAATCGCCTTCGTCCGTGAACTCGGGGGCACCGGGTTGCATGTCGGGATCTTCGGGGCTCTTCCGACCGGGATGCTGTTCCTGCAATTTCTGGCAGCAGTCGTCGCGAACAAGTTGACGTACCGCCGTCGTCTCTGGTTCTGGCTGACACTGCTTCAACGCCTGATCGTCCTGCCCGTCGCTGCGGGACCCTGGCTGTTTCCACAAGTGCCGGACACTGTCTGGGTGTGGACGTTTCTAATTGGGACTGCGGCCAATCAGGGACTGATCCATTTCACGACGCCCCTGTGGTTGTCCTGGATGGGGGACTATCTCCCTCACGTGGGCCTCAACCGCTACTGGGGCATCAGGCATCTCTGGATGCAGTGGACCGCGGCAGCCTCGATGCTGCTGAGCGTCTGGGTGCTGATGGGAACGGACCTGTCGATCCGTACTGCACTCCCGTTGCTGGTTGGCATTGGGGCGGTTTTAGGCGTGATCGACATCTGTCTTTTTGCTCGTGTCGATGAACCGCCTGTGACACCACACCCCTCGCCGAGTGTCTGGGAACTGCTGAAGGGGCCGTTTCGCAGCCGCGAGTTCCGATCATTCATCCGTTTCACGTCCTTCTGGCACTTTGCGGCCATGCTGGGGGCTCCGTTCATCAGCCTCTACCTGCTGGAGATTATCGGGCTGTCGATCGGTCAGGTGATGCTGTTGTGGACCTTCTCGTGGGTCGGCGGAGCGGTCTTCTCACGCAAACTCGGTCACTGGGCGGAGACCTACGGAAACCGTGCCGTGCTGATCGCCTGCATCTGGCTGAAGCCGCTCAACATGATCACGCTGCTACTCATTCCGACCGATCACACGACAGTGATGGCCATCCTCATCCCGGTGTTCATGGTCGACGCGCTGCTGAACGCGGGCGTCGCGATCGCCAACAACGGCTTCATGCTCAAGAATTCGCCCGCTGCCAATCGCACGATGTACATCGCAGCCGGAACAGCCATTGCCGGGCTGATCGGTGGATTCACGGCCGTCGTCGCGGGAGGCGGCCTCGCGTATTTGCAGACCCGAACAACCGATCCAGCGACTCCATACTACATCTTGTTCGCTGCCAGTCTTGCGATGCGGCTGATCGCGAGTGTCCGCGTGCTGCGAGTCCGCGAGCCTGCGACGGAAACGCCACTTCCCACGCTGACCTCACTCATCGGAGCCACGCCGTCCCGCATCTTGAGATTCCCGGTTGGGCTGTATCAGTCGTGGTCGTCCGACGAAGAGGATGAACTGAAGGACGCTGCCAAGAGGCGGAATCGTAAACGCAACGGCGCAGACGCAGTATTGACCGTCGACTGACCCCTTCAGCAAGGTCCGGTTTCGGTTCTCGATGTCGCTGGATTCGCCAGAATTCAGCCGTGTCGAATCTCCTCGCTGTGCTGAACTCTGGCGAGTTCAGCTACGTCTGAAATGAAGTCTTGAAACAACTTCATTTCACACAAACGGTGTCACTCCCGGACGCGGCGTCGGTCGTACGTCGACGGTCGTGCTCCAATCGTGGAGGTCGGACGGGATGAGCATCTGCTCGGAAGACATCGCCTGTTCCCAAGTTAACTGCTTGCCCGTGTAGGCAGCTTCACGGCCCATGATGGCTGCAATCGTACTCGTCATCATGCGGGCACCATCGTTGATCGGTGCCCCTGCCCGGATCGACGCGAACATCTCGTTATGTTCGGTCTGATACATGTCGTTGTTGTCTCCCTTGAACCGCCAGGGTGACGCTCCCTCGATCGAGACCCGGCCCCGAATCTGGCCGGCCCCCTGCGTGCCGAGCACATCGAGGTAGTTCTCATTGTGACATCCGGGGATCTGTCGCTGAGCAAGGAACCCACGTGTGCCGTTGTCCCAGAGGTAATTGACCTCGATGTGATCGAAGATGTTGCCGCCATGTGCGGGGATCTGGCGACCGCCGACCGCCGTGCAACTGACTGGCGGAACATCGCCCATGGTCCACATCAGCCAGTCGACCGTGTGGCAGGCCTGCTCGACCAGACCGTCGCCAGAAAGGAAGCAGAAGTTGTACCAGTTGCGAACCATCCACTCGAGATCGGTGAGACCCTCCGGTCGGGTCTCAGCGGTCGGCATCGGTTTGACCGGGCCGGTGAGATAGGTGCCGTACACAGTCCGGATGTCGCCGATCTGTCCGTCCGCCATCCGCTGGAAGAGTTCGCGTCGTGGAGTGTCGTACCGCCAGCAGAAGCCGGCGACCATCGCTTTGCCGTTTCCCTCCGCCTTCCGCACCGCTTCCATTGCAAGCTTGGCACCACCGAAGTCGGTCGCCATGGGCTTCTCGGTGAAGATGTGTTTGCCCGCCTCGACAGCTGCCATCAGATGCTGCGGACGAAAACCGGGAGGCGACGCCAGCAACACCACATCGACGGCATCGATCACTTTCTGATAAGCATCGAGTCCGACGAACTGGTGATCCTCATCCACCTCCACCTGAGCGGCGATGTCGTCGGTTGCTTTGAGGTTCTTCAAACTCCGCTCCAGATTGTCCTCGAAGGCATCCCCCATCGCCACGAGCTTCGTCTGCGAATCCGCCCGCAGCGCCTGCAAAGCCGCCCCACTCCCGCGACCGCCGCAGCCAACGAGACCGACCTTCAACACATCATCCTCCGCAGCAAACGCACGAGCGTTCCCCCCAAACGAAGCAGCGAGTGCCGACGTCGTGCTGATCACGGTCGACGTTTTGAGGAAGTCACGGCGGGAAGCATCCGAGGCAGGCGTCAATGACATAGCAATTATCCACAATCCAGGAGGGAAAAGATCAGGCGGGCAAGCCCACGGTCAACGCCCCGTGGGTCGTCGAAAGTATGGACTCATACGGTGAATTCACGACTCCCTACATGTTAGAGAGTCTTCCCCGATCAGAACACCACACGGCACCAGAATCAACACTCGGAAGCCAATCAACCAATCCCTGCATTGAGCGGATGCCACACTGTGACGGTTGTTGGCAATTCACGATGGGTTTTCAACCTACTTGGCATCCGTCTCATCGTCGGCGTAAATCCGACATTTGTCCGGCAGATGCTCGTCCAGGTAGTTAAGCTGATCTTTCGTGATTGGAGTACGCATGATGAAAAGAGAACGAAGATTCTGCATCTCTGCTAAGACATGGACTGCATCGTCATCCAGAGGAACACCGCTGAGACTCAAGGAGTCGAGATGCGGCAGCCGTTGGATCTCTCTCAAGCCTTTGGCAGTAATCGCATTGTCGTAGAGACTCAGCGATTCCAGATTCTGTAACCCTGCAAGATGTTTCAGGCCATCGTCCGTAATGGCGGTTTCACCGATCGACAATTCACGAAGTGTCGTGATCTCACCAATCGACTTGAGTGACTCGTCGTCAACCAGAGTTTTTGACAAATTGAGCGATGTCAGCGGAAGGTATGTCAAATGCCTCACGCCGCGACAGATTGGTGTGCCCATCAGTTCCAGAAACTGCAGTTTCTTCAAATGGGCCAAGGCCTCAAAGCCAGCGTCCGTACTTTCGACGTGAGAGAGTGACAGAATTCGGAGGTTTTTGCATCTGGAAAGAATCTGCAAGGTTTCGTCCGTGATTATGCTGACGCCGCAAGTGAGCGACTCCAGTTTTGGCAGCGACGGAAGCACCGCCAAGCCAACGTCGGTCATCTTGTTGCGACCCATCTTAATCTTCTGTATTCCCGGATGTCCCTGCAGAAGCAGCAGGTCGGCATCGCTCGCTTCCCCAGGACTGAAACTCAGGTCCGCAACATAAGGGCACTCCGCGACCAGACGCATATACGTTTGCAGACTAACATCGTCGTCACGAAGTCCTGCAACACCCAACGTCCCATCCGGAAACTGCGGAGGATCATATTTCATTCCCGAATTGAGTCGTTCCATTAAGAAAGACTGTGCCCAGGGCAGTTGCCTCTTGACACCGTGGATGTCTGGCTCACTTCCCAAGGCTCGAAACCGTTCCAGGAACTGATCTCTGCGTTCGACAGAATCAATGGTTGTCGTCATGCGACCTGCCTCATCAACTTCATCGGCCCAGGCCAACCGTCTCGGCGCGCTGGCAACGAGCAGACACGAGACCGCAAACAAAAACACAGTTCTCATCTGCAGTCAATACATTCAATCGATCTCTTCATCGCACAGTAGGCAGGGATAGCCGACAGGAACCTCCTAATGCAACACAGATGACTCGAAGTTCTGATCGTCGGCAAGGTGCGCAATGTGACGCTTCGCTGCCATGGCCGACCTTCACTTCGGGGCACCAAGGTCGGGAGGGTCCAGAACCCAATCGGGAGCCGGGATCGCGCGGCTGCGGGCGATTAGCAGCAAGACGCCGAGGACGATCACGAGGATGGGGACCTCTGTGTCGAGGCTGAGGCGGTCTGTCTGACGGAGCAGAGAGAGACAACTCGCCACGATGAGCAGCGTGCCCCCCACGACGGTCATCTTGTTCCAGCCGCTGACGATAAACATCAGCACTCCCGCAACCGCGATGCCGAGAGTCCACACCCAGTTGATCCCGGGCGCGATCCCCAGCGTCGTCAGCAGCCAGCCGGTGCCGACAGTGATGATTATGACCGGAACGATCAGCGACTTCTTGTCTGCACTCATCTGTTTTGGATCCCCCGCGATGCTGAAAACCATGAGCCATGATTGAACCCGCTGGCGATCCGCGGGTCAAGCCGGAGCAATATTGGTCGATGCTGGCGAGTGATGACTTTTAGAGGTGAACTGTCAATCGAATCATTGTCTGTTTTGCCAGTTCAGTCACCATTCGAAAAGAGATGGACCGGCCGGTCCGGAAGTGAGAGGCAGGCATGGCCAGGCGGTTCGGCCAGGTCCGTCGCTTGCCTGTGATTGCAATCGGTCCTCTGCCTGTGCCGAATCACGAGACAAAGTGACTCGACGGTGCGTTTGGCGAATTTTCTCAGGAACGTCTTCAGTTTCGAGAAGGCCAATTCGATGGGATTCAGCTCGGGGCTGTAGGGGGGCAGGGCCATCACATTTGCTCCAGCCGCTTCAATGGCGTCTTTGACCCTCTCTCGCCTATGTTTGCTCAAGTTGTCTATTACAACGATGTCGCCAGCTCGCAGTTTGGGAACCAGTTGCTGCTCAACGTATGCCAGAAACAGGTCGCCGTTCATGTCACCGTCGGAGCCGTCATTCCCGACTTCTGGAGCGCCCCGACAAAGGTCGTCGTTTTCCAGTGTCCGTGCGGCACGATACCGATCCGCCGTAGCTCATTGCTGGGACCACGCCGCGACCGACGCTGGATCGATCGCGACTGTCCCGGGACCTGGCACGCCCGACGTTCCGAAACTCACTCGCGTCTCAGAACATCGCGAACACATTCCACGGCCTGACGACACTTCGCCGGGCTCAGATGTTTCCCGAGGCGGCCTCATTCAACATAGCCGTTTCCAGTTCCGACTCCGCCAGCAGCTACTTCAGTCGGGCGTTCTCCTTCTTCAACTCCTTGAGCCGTTTCGCCTGATCGACCTTCAAGCCGCCGGACTCCCGTCGCCAGCGGTAATACGTCTACTCGGTGACTCCCAGCTTCTTTCACACCTCAGGGGCCTTCTTCCCCTGAGCCAACAACACCTCGGCCTCATGCAGCTTCAAAATAATCTCTTCAGCTTGATAACATTTCTTCGACATGAACTACACTCCTGATGTTGCGTCTACGATGTCGAGAAACTGTACTCAACGCATGGACTCGTTTCAGGGGGGGAAGGTCAATTGAAAAGCAGTCGTCATGTCGGTCCGCTTCGAACAAAGACATCTGGGAATTCGCAGGGACGATGTGGGGAGCGGAAACCTGACGATCCGTTCGCCAATTCCACAGCTGGCAACGGGTGACACCTTCGCTGATTTCCAGGAACTGCTCGGTAACGAGATCGCCCGCATATTTAAGTGGATGCTCGGCATCGTTCGCTCAGTCAACAGTCGACATTCCTAACGGAACCGCTTATAAAGTGTGAACGTTTTATGGAGCATCTCAAGGAAGTTTCCAACTCCTATCCCGTGCCCTCGACGGTCGAAACCATTGACAAAAGAACCGCCCACCCGACGATCAATTGATTTCGGTTTCGTGTGCGTGTTGGGTTGCTTCTTTCTCTCTGGTTTCGCCGCTCTACTCTATGAGACTGCATGGATGCGTCTGTTCTCTGTCGCATTCGGCACATCGGAATTGGCTGTGGCGACGGTTTTGGCGACGTACATGGCCGGGCTCGCCCTGGGCGCCGCTCTCGCCGGGCGATACATCTCGACGATTCGACGTCCGGTGCTGTTATACGGATTCTTGGAACTCGGAATAGCCGTATCGGCGACTGCTGTCCCCTTCGGGTTAGCTACCGCCCGTCAGCTAATCGTTGCGATCATCGGTGGACAGCCGGCACCCCCTGATTCGGGCGGAATCATGCAGACTCTGTTTTTTCTCGGCTCAGCGTTTTTCATCCTCATTGTGCCGACCGGGATGATGGGGGCTACTCTGCCCCTGTTGACTCGTTTTTGTGTTCATGCACCAGAACAAGTGGGCCGGCGAACGGGTTATCTCTATTCCATCAACACGGCTGGCGCAGTCCTCGGGACTTTGACGGCCGGTTTCCTGCTGCTTCCTTGGATTGGACTCACAGGAACCGTTCATGTGGGAGTTACGGTGAATGCACTTGTCTTCGCATTAACGTTGTTGCTCATCCGCTCTTTCGATCAGCGAGAGAGTATTAAGTTACCTACATCGTCCATCAAGATTGATTCGACAAAGGTCCCACAGACAAATCGGCATCAATTGGGCTTTAGAGCGAGGGTGATTCTTGTCCTCATGCTGGCCTCGGGGTTTGTGTCGTTTACCTACGAAGTTCTCTGGACTCGACTTCTGGGACACCTGATGGGCGGCAGTGTCTCCGCGTTCGCCACGATGCTGGCAGGATTTCTCTCAGGAATTGCAATCGGCAGTGCGATTGCCGCCCGCATTGCGCGGACTCGAAAAGTTGCTGTGGTCGGGTTCATCATCGCACAAGTTGGAACGGCCTTGCTTTCGATCACCATCTATCAGACGCTTGATCATCTTCCAGCACTGGTTGCGCAGTTCAGCGACGACATCCGCATGACGCTTGGTGCCAAAGCTGGACTATCATTCTTCATCCTTTTGCCGGCAACTTTGTGCATCGGGGCCACGTTTCCATTTGCCGTGCTGATCCTCACTAGCAATGTCGCTGAGGCCGGAGAGGCCTCAGCTCGTGTGTACACATGGAACACTCTTGGTGCCATCTCGGGCGCGATCTTGGCAGGATTTGTCCTGGTTCCGACTCTCGAGTTTGCATCAACAGCAAAGCTCGCTGTCGGCTTCAATTTGACGATTGCCCTATGTGCGGCTTGGTTGCTCCTTAAAGAGTCGAGCAAGCCGCCAATTGTTCTCGCGGCGCTGTTGTTCTTTGCGATGCTACTCTTTCATCCCTCCGTGCCGGAAAACCTGATGCGGGTCTCCTCGTTCTCGCGAATTCCGGCACGCGGGGAGATGCTGTTCAGCGCCGTTGGGCGGTCGGCGACCGTCACTCTGCTGAAGTGGGATGGTCAGTACGAGTTACGAAACAATGGCTTGCCAGAAGCTGGCGTGTTTGCAAAGGGCTTCCCGCTGATCAATGTCCACCCGAGTCACTGGCAGTCCGCATTACCGGTTGTCGCGCGACCGAATGCCGAATCAATGCTGATCATCGGCTTTGGCGGAGGAGGGACCATCGAGGGGGTCCCTCCGAGTGTCCAATCGATTGACGTCATTGAATTGGAGCCGGAAATGATCGCCGCCAATCGACGGATCGCCCCGTTGAGAAGACACGATCCGTTGAGCGATCCGCGGGTACGGCTGATCATAAATGATGCCCGAGGTGCACTCTCTTTAACGAACAAAAAATATGACATCATTATTTCACAGCCGTCACATCCATGGACCGCAGGCGCTTCGCATCTGTTCACCAGCGAGTTTTTCACGCAGATCAAAAGTCACCTGAACCCCGGGGGGATATTCGTTCAGTGGATGACGGTAAATGTTGTCGATGAAACGCTGATCAAAACGCTGGCCGCAACGGTCCTCGACGTGTTTGAGTATTCCCGGTTGTACCGGCCTCATCCATCGACCTTGTTGTTTCTTTCATCGAATGAGCAGATCGATCCCGAGAGGCAACTTGCGTGGAGCGGCGAACCCCTTGAGTCCGTTCGTGCACACTATTCGCGAATGGGAATCTACGGTGTGGAAGAACTCTGTCACGCGCTGGCTGCGAACCAATCTGGCTTGAAGGTGCTTGCTGATCGTGCTCCGGTCAATACCGACCGATTCAACCGCTTCGCCATGCAGGATTCCAACTCAGCAAGGCCGTCACTGACAATCGAATTGCTGGATGAGTTGCTGCGTCCTCATGATCCGCTTGTTGAGCCAGACTCAGAATTGTTCAATGGATCCGCTCCTGCTGTTGATGCAGCGCGTCTGGCATCAACGTTGGTATCGCATGGAAACTATCCCCGTGCACAGCGTGTGGCTGTCGCACATCTGAATGAAGTTGACCGCTTCTACATTGAAGGCCGTATCCTGGCGTTTCGGGGAGACCATCAACGGTCGCGTGACACGTACCAACATGTGCTGAGCCTCGCCCCGGATCATACCGGAGCTCTTTTCGAATTCGTGCTGCCACTGGCAACACAGCAGCCCTGTCCCCCAGAGGTCAGTGAGGCCCTGAAGAGCTTGCCCGATCCTGAGAAGGCAGTCATCGAGCAGCTGCCCAATGCGGTGGCCGGACGCTGGGACGAAGTCGCCAGAGCGGACGAACGGCTCGCCAAGGGGCTTCCCGGCAGAGAATACTCGGTTTATGTCACTCGCTTACGGGCAGGGTGGCGGGTCACTCTTGAAGATGCTCAGCTCGGCGAACAGCGTGCCGAGGAAGCCATCGATATCATCGACCAAAGCATACATGAAGATCTTGATGTCGTCTGCTTGCGTCAGCGTTTCCTTGCAGGTGTCATCCTCGATCGTCCTGACATTCAAGTGGAAACTGCAGCTGTCCTCGCACAGGCGATCGGGTATTACGGACCAGCGACCAGTTCATTAACGGCCACGAACATCAGCGATGTCCGCTTCAACGCTCCGATCGTATTGCCACATCTGACGCAGTTGCTGACCGACTCTCGAGTGGAGCGAGATCGAGTCGAGGAAGTCGCTGAGAAGTTCCTACATCTGCTGAATCTCCCGAGAACACGACAGATGCGTTTTCCCGACTGATTGTTTGTGCCACGGCAGCTTGCCTGCCTGTGCGCATTGGGAAAGTCCTGACATGCTAATTCGTCGACCCTGATGAATTGAGTTGACGCTGTGTTTGGCGTTTTGGCTTGGCGGGGTGGTTAGAATTCCAAGAGCCGGTTTCATAACCGTTGAATCGTAGTGAACAGGCAGGCGAGTTGCAGGAAGCCGAGGAACAAATCATCGTGG
>JAGQQG010000063.1 GCA_020426325.1 Planctomycetaceae bacterium
CGTTGGAAACAATCGAGCTGCATATCGTGCTTCGAGATGATCCTCACTGAAACGAATGTCTATATCTCCTTCCTTTGCTAAGATCGAATGGCACGTCGCTGTGTATGATGTGAGATACATATCGACGAGCACGCGTGTGACAATAGTTGAGATGGGCCAAAAGTCAAGTAAGACATAGTGCTCCTGATTTATTCTGTGTCGTGCCGGGTGCCCCTGATTGACCAGAAGGCGTGCCACTGCTTGTCTGGCCAACTTGTTGCGGTGAATGTGTGCTCGGCACTGCTTCGGCCGGGCAAGCAGTGCCGTCTTGCCATTCATCGTCCTAGACTGCCCGACCGATGCAGTGGCACGTCACGAGGTCCATCGCCGTGTGGCCGGGACTTCGGACTTCGTCCTCCAGCCCCTGCCACACGACAGTGTCTGTGTGACATCGGGGAATTCTCACAGTGGCAGGAAGGCGATGAGCTTCTTCCACTCAGCGTATTCACTGCCGGGTGCCCCTGATTGATTGTGAGTCATGCCACTGCTCGACTGGCCGACGGTTCGGGATGATTTTGTGCTCAGCACGGCTTCGGCCGGGTAAGCAGTTCCGTCTGTCCATTCATCGTCCTCTCCTGTCTGGCTGATGCAGTGGCACGTCACAATGTCGATCGCAAGCATCTCACCGAGTTCCCCAACGCCTGTCACACAATCTGGCCATGTATCCTGCTCTGGACCGATCACAAATTGAGGCCGAATCATGTTGACTGCGCGTGGTTCGAAGCGAACAAGGTTCATCGTTCACATCAATGACTCTCACGAAATCCTCCCTGTTCCAAGTGTCAGCTGAGTCAGGCTGGATCTGATCCGCTATATTGGTCATTCACGAGTTCGCTGGACCAGCGGGCACGTGTCCTGAGGAGAAGGACTGCTGGCTGAACAGTCCCGATGGTAACCTGTGGCTCCCAGCACTTGCGCGACGACTCGCAGTCACAAATGAACCGAAGAACCTTGACTGGCGTAGCATGAAGAACTCAAGCAACCACGATGAACGAATTGCAAAAATGACGTTCGCCTCGGTCTATCCCCACTATCTTGCGAAGGTGGAAAAGAAGGGTCGAACGAGAGAGGAACTCCATCAAGTGATTCGATGGCTGACTGGCTACAGTGAGAAGCAGCTGCAAAAACGCATTGCGGACAACGTGACTTTTGAAAAGTTCTTTCAACACGCCAAATTGAATCCCAATGCACACCTGATCACAGGCGTGATCTGCGGCTACCGGGTTGAAGAGATACAGAATCCATTAACTCAGCAGGTCAGATACCTGGATAAGCTGGTGGATGAATTAGCAAAAGGGCGAACGCTTGAGAAGATCCTGCGTGTTGAGTGAATTGGCGGCCTTCGCTGTGGGAAGCACACAACACGGTAACGCTCAGTGATCGATTAGGCGCGGAGTGTATCCCGTACGCGTGGCCAACTCCCTGACGGTCGCGGCTTTGATGGAGTTGTGTTGTTTCAGGGTTGATCTGAAACGAGTCGTGACGGAAAAAGGTGGACCGGCCGGTCCGGGGGCGAACGGTGATCGGGGATCAGGCGGCGCGGCTAGGGCTGGGACTTGTCGGGGTGATCGCGATCGTGACTCTGCCTTAGCCGCTTCGACAAGCAGAGCATCCGTACTCAGGCACAAGCCGATGCGCTCGACAATTGGCTGGTCCACACAAGCGGCTTGCGTCGAGCGGTGATCGAAATCGGAGCCGGCAAAGCGATCCCCACCGTCCGCCATTTCTGCGAGCGGCACGCGGACCGCCTGATCCGTATCAACCCCGCGAACCCGAAGGCCCGCCGCATCGCACTCCCCGTTGGCGGACTGGAAGCCCTGCACACGATCGATGCGGTCTTGTTCAACCGCCAAGTCGCGGAGGACGCCAAGAGCGACACAGCGTGATGAGGGGGAATGATCGCATTTAACCCAGATATCTAATCAGGTGGTTGTTGTTGAGAGTATTGCGATGTCCTGAGATTCGGTCAAGGAAGGGTGAAACGAAACTTTCTGTTCACCGAATTCAGGACCGATCGCGTGACAGAGTGTCACAGGGAGGCCATCACATTTTCACGACTGCCGCGACGGGAACTCATCGCAGATTTTGACGGGGGGGCGGTTGACGTCTGATACGGTGTTGTTGCTGCTGCTGCGGGAGGTTGAGCTAAGCCCATCATCGGAGAAGTCTTCTGGCATCACCGACGTCGTTACGGAGCACGTCGAATCGCCCAGGAGTTGCAACGACGTGACATCGCTAGCGGCGTCGCTCGTGTCGCCAGACTCATGAAAACCCTGGATTTGCGGGCGATTCAACCGAAGTCGTTCCAACCGAAGACGACGCAAAGTCAGCATCGGTTGGGTGACAACTCGAACCTGCTGGTTGGTCGAGAGCCGCCGTCGAAGGAGAACGAAGTCTGGGTGGCGGACATCACGTACATTCCTTTGAGGAGTCGACGATTCGGTTACCTGACACTGTTGATGGATTTGTTCTCTCGAAGGATTGTGGGCTGGGAGTACGGTCGGGCGATGGATGAGGAGTTGGTCCTCGCAGCCCTGTCGCACGGCATCCTTACTCGACAGCCGGACGCTGGTTTGAATCACCATTCGGATCGTGGCGGACAATTCGCATCAAAGAATTCAGAGGTGTCCTCCGCAGAGCAGGCATCGTTCAGAGCATGAGTGCGGCGGGGAACTGCTACCACAATCCTTCATGGAGTCGTGCTTCGGGACGATCAAGACGGAGCTGCAACTGGTAGACTACGTGGACGATCCCACAGCCGATCACGAACTGAGCGGGTACATCCGCTACTACAATCTGGAGCGTCGTCACTCAGGAATCGGGTACGACACACCAGCCGAGTTCGAGCGGAATCAACCGACCGAATCAATCACACCAACCGTACCAAAATAAGCAACTGAACTGTCCGCGCAAACTGAAGCACCTCACCCGTGATCAGAACCGTCTACGAACATCTGATCGCTCACCGCAAGTCCTACAAACAAGCCATCATCGCCTGCGCCCTCAAAAGCTCACCCACCTGAACACACTCCTCAACCGATTCAACCTCCAATCTTCTGCCCCCAACGGAATATTCATCCTGACGAGCGACACAGTCGCTCCGCGGGGATGACGGATCGCTGCGCGGGAATATTGAGTCTACCCATTGAGGGCAACAACGGTGTCACGTGTCAATTCTTGGTCTTCGGGATGCGATTCAACGTGTAGTAGGCTTCCGGGTGCAGCAGCGGTTCACCCGACGTACTCTGCACGCCCGTTGCGTTGAGTTCGTGCAAGAAGAGTTCTCGCAGTCCGTCGATGTGCAGGCGAACGCGATAGCGGTCTTTTGAGACTTCAGCAGACGTGATCGCTGGCGTGGCGGTTTCGATCTCATCGCTGCCATAGGTCGAATGGTACAGGTAGGTGTAGCTCGTCATGCGGTACGAATTGACATCCCCAGCAGACTGTGGATCGACCGGCAAGGTGAATTCGAGTTCAAATCCGTCAGGCCGGGCTTTCATCTCCTTGATCTCGAAGGGTGTCTTCCCGGTCCAGACGAGTCGCTGCAGGCCGTAGCTCGCATCGCCGAGACTGCTCCAGCCGCGATTGGTCAGGCCGACGAACATGCTGCCGTCGGCGCCTTGTGCCATTCGCAACACGGCCGAGGCCAGGCCAAGCCGAAACGGAAAACAGGCCCCCTGATATTCGCCGTCAACTTTCTCCAGGAAGACGCGGTTGATCCCCGCTTGTGTGAATTCTCCGACGAACAACTGTCCGGTGAACGGACCGAACTTTCCAGCACTCTCATCGAGCATGATGTCCGTCGCCGATTGGCCCATCTTCTTGTACGGGAACCAGACTGCGGGTGGGCGAAGTTGCTTGAACTCGGCCATTGCCTGCGGGAGTGGCAGTCCGTCTGGCACCTTCTCAACCTCGTGGATTGTCGATCCCGGCTCGTTCATCGAAGCGAGAGCCTCTGCATGGTGAAAGAACACACCGGGACGCATGTGATGGAGGGAATTGGTCGCCACCCAGTTGCCCTGCTGATCGGTGTAGAACATGTCCCCGTCCGCATTCGCTCCCAGTCCTGAAGGCGATCGCATCCCGGCACAGACCGGTACCAGTTTTCCCTCCGGCGTCACTATCATTCCCCAGCCTCGCCAGCGCCCCTGCCGATAGCCGAGTGCCGCATCGGCTAGCGTCCGTTTCAACTCAGCCCCTTTCAGACCGAGCCCGATGTTCAGCGTGATCCACAGCTTGCCGTCTCCATCGAGCTTGGGACCGTACGCGTACTCGTGGTAGTGACCGGTGACGCCCCAGCCTTTAGCGATGGTCAAATACTCGTCAGCGACGTCATCTCTATCGAGATCGCGAAGTCTGGTCAGCTCACTGCGTTGCACTGTCAATAAATCACCGTCGTACTGAAGCAGTCCCAATGGCTCGTGCAGTGCGCTGGCAAACCTTTTGTACGTGACATCGCTGGGCGGATCGTCATACACACCATCCAGAATCCAGACTTCTCCCTTGCGAATCGCGACAGCGAGTCTGCCGTCGTCGAGAAAGTCCATGCCGCTGATCTCGAGCGCCAATCCATCCGGTGCCGGCTTCCAGTTCTTGGAACGCGAATCGGTCGCAGCACTGGCCGTGGAGATCGAAATCAGCCGGTAGTAATCGTTCTCCTCAGCCCCTCGTCCATTGGAACACACGAGCATTGGGAGCAGTAATGTGATCAGCAGCCGAGTCACCATTGGTACTCCAGGACGACAGTCGTACTTCCATCGACCTTCAAAGGGATGAGCCACTCCTGTTCGTCGTCCGACTGCTGAAGTGATCCCGTCGACGCCATGTTCTCGGGGAGCGTGACGCTCAGACCTTGTTCATCCGTGTAGGTCGATGGGCCGGAGGCGATCAGTTTTCGTCCCGCATGGGCCCGCAGGACGACATCTTCGCCGAATGTCGATGCGACGATTTTCAAGGTGCGTTTCAAAGTGCCCTCATCCGCGACTTCGATGTGGTCTGCAATTGAACAGTTGCCATATCGATAAAGCAGCGTCGGAACACCGTTGGCTTCGAGTCGGTAGCCGCCGAATTGAAACTCACGCGGGTCATCTGACACAAACAGGTGGCCGGGCGAGAACATCACCTCATGCTCGCCGAGAGGATTCGCAGGTGGCGTGAATCGCTCGAACCAAGTCCCGCGGGCATCCAGGAATCGCCCCTTCCAGGCGATCGCCATACGCACCTGCTCAGCATCGAACGCGTAGTGGACGCCTTGCGGGAAGCCGACCGCGATTGCATGCGTCCCCGCTACGTTCATAAACGTTCTCAGCACGATCGGTTTGTCCGTGGGCACCAACTCATAGTTGGCTGATCGGGCGGTTTCGATCTTCTCTGGGAGCGGTTCATGCTCCAGATTCTTCAAGTAGGCCCAGATCGCGGAGATCTGCAGGGCAACGTTCCCATCGAGCAGATCCGGTCGATTGCTCCTTCCATTCGGAAAGAACGAGGGCATCCGTGTGCGATTCTTCAGATCATTCGGGTTGTGGATGAAATCGTAGAACCAGCGGGGATACACGCGCGACGTCACCTCGTTCAAGTCAATTCCCACGACACCGGGCAGACTCTCTCCGCGAAACGGATGACATTGGACGCAGCCCGTGTTGACCATGTCACGTCCCGCCTCAGCCAATTTCGATCCGGTGAAGACCTGCAGCTCGTCGGACTTGTCGACCCCATCTGCCACGGGTAAGTGTGAAATCAACAGCTCGACTACCGAGGTTGGATACGAGGGCATGCGAATGGTCATGTACCGACGATGTGGTGGCGACTTAGGTTGGAAGACAGCCGCGAGCGCTTGGGGACGCAGCTTGCGACCGACATTGCCCAAAGATGGGGGCAACCGGCCTTCGTCACCCAGATCGACATTCCCAACCGTTTCAAAGTATGGCTTGCGAAATCTCCCGACTCCCCCAAGGCCATCACGCTCGTGACACCCGAAGCAGTTCAACTGCAACATCCGAAACGACACTTCGTCTGCATCTGATCGGTCTCTTGGTTCCTCACCATTCTTTACAAACCGAATGGCAGTTCGCTGCATTTCATCCAAGCGATATCGTGCCATGTCTGCGGAGGGTTCTTCGAGGCAACTCGACCGGACAGCGAAGTCGAGTTCGGCCAACGGCTTCGCGGGTTTGTAATTTTTAATCCCGGTCACTTCATGACAGTTGGAGCAACGGAGTTCAACAAACAAATCGCGTCCTCTGTCAACCAACGCTTGCGTCGGAGTTACAGGGACAACATCCGAGACAGGAGTTCCTGAACGTGCGAGCAAATATGTGGCAATGTCCGCCGCCTCCTGAGGCGTCAATCGCAGTGATGGCATCCGCGAGTTCGGTCGGACTCTCGCAGGATCGAGCAACATCATGGCCAGCGATCTGAGTGAGTATTTGCCGGTGAGGTCCCCGTGTGGAACCGACTTCACTCGGCGTGCCGCCGCCGCCAGGCCGAGTTCCACGATCTCCTCCTGATCGAGTTGTTCAATCAACTCGTCGATCGCAGATGGTTTGGACTCCACCGTTTCATAGTCGGCATCAGGCTCATGGCAGGCGACGCAACCGATCGAATGGTACAGCCGAGTACCGCGCTCTTGGTCGCCTCGCTTCCAGAACTCATGCACGACGGGATTGACACCGCCCGCCTTCAACTCCGGAAACGGCTCTCGCTGGGTGTTGAGAAATGCAACCAGTGCTTCGATCGCCTCAGCACGCTCAGCATCAGGGAGCAATACCAGCAGATGCGGCATCGTCGTGCCAGATTTGACCTGATGCGGATCGGCCAGATAACGGCGTAACCAATCCTGTTGTACAACATTGCCGACACCATTGAGCCTTGGTCCACGTTTTGGCTCAAGCCATTCGTCGTCTGAGGCGTGGCAGGCCGTACAGCTCAATTCGCTGATCAATAACGAACCTGCCTGTCTCTCAGGAATCTCCGCGTGACTGCCAAAGCGTTCAAAACCGCTGACCATCGCCGTGTCCGCGACAAACGGGGGTAACGGGTTATTCGATTGACCCACAACAGGGATCGGACAAATCACCGCGCACACCAAGGGCAACCAATCGGCCGATCGCCAGGTTTTCAGCCGGGTCAAAAGACTCAAGGAATATTCCCCTTGTTGCACCGCGACAGCATGAATCATGCGTCCGGAGAAGAAGCCAACTTCTCCGTTGTTCTCACCGATCTCTACCGCGTCGCAATGGCTTGCGCCAGAGGTTTGAGGACTTGATCGACGACGTGTTCCTGGAGCAGGAGTTCACATTCGTGTCTCAGCTCAACCAGCGTCTCCTCGAAGGAGGCGTCGTGCTGCAGGCTTCCGTATTGCCGCATCGTGAAATAGACGCTGATCTGGTCGTCACTGAACTCGCCTCTCCTGACTTGATACGCATTCGTGCGAGTTTCGACCATCAGACGACATTGTCTGCGGCAATCCTCTGCCATCGCAACGGTAATCGAGGGCTCGAAGTTGAGTGTCTTCGCTCCGGGGATGTCCAGGAAACTCTCCATGGCAGTCCCAACGCCAAGGGCCTCAGCCACGAGTTCATCATGATTGCCTCGATAGGAAAAATCGAAGCCCATCATGAAGTCGAGTGCCTCGCAGTCGAGAGGGCTCACCGACAGCATGTAGGGAGCCAGCTGGAGGGCCAACTTGTGCTGGGCCAGCGCTTCATCGATCGTGTCCGGATTGACGAATCCGGAACAGATGCGCCGCGGTTCAATCGACATCCAGCGATGACGTGGCTGGTCCTTATCTTCCTCAAGGACAAAATCTCCATTTTCCCGAGTGTAGAAATTCCGCATCGACGGGAAGGTCTTCTGCACACGTCCGAAGAAGTCCAGAATCGTCTCACGAGCTGACGGCAACTGCATCTCTGTATTGAGATTCATGTTGACGAAATAGTCGTCTGCCAGTGAGGCATAGGTGTTCATAGAATATCCTCAACACAAGTTGCGATCACTCTGAGAGAAGGATCACATCTGGTTCATTCAAGTCACGAAAAGAATCGTTGTCGGCGAGCAGTCATTGAGTTCCTTCTGAATTGACGGATGCCCATCGACAGGGAATGATGAACGAACTCCAGTGGAGAACGCCCGCTGCATTCTACCGCTCTATCCGGCAGGGGTCAAAGTGAGGAAAATCGCTCGAACCAACTCAGAATTCGTGACGGATCGTGCCGTGAGGTCTGCGTTATCGGTGTTTTCAACCTCGCTCGGATGGGTTGGACTCATGGGAGATGGAGATCGAGATCGAGTCTTTGCACTGACATTTGGACACTCAACGCCGGTCCAGGTTCGTTTGCATCTAGAATCCATAGCCGGCCTGCGCTTCGATGTCCCCGACGCTGACTGGTCACCCGACCTGAGAGAACGATTGCAAGCGTATGCATTGGGAGCGGTTGTCGACTTCTCTGATGTCGAGGTCGACATCCGGGGGTTAACCACCTTTCGCAAAAATGTCGTACAAGCGTTGCGAGAGGTGGGATACGGGCAGACCGTTTCTTACTCCGAACTGGCAGCCCTCGCTGGCAGCCCGAAAGCTGCCCGAGCGGTCGGCACCGCGATGTCATCCAATCGTGTTCCGATCATCGTCCCTTGCCATCGAGTTGTGGCCGAGGGACACAAGCTCGGCGGGTTCTCTGCCCCCTCAGGACTGTCGATGAAGCAGCGCCTGCTTGAACTGGAAGGCGTCACAGACATCCGTTTCAATCTGCGCAAGGCTGAGCAAACTCTCCATTAGCTTCGGATCGAGTCCACGACCAAACGCAAGGCTGGCTTTGTCAGAATTCGCAACTTTCTGAGATTCATTCTGCAGACGTACGACGGCATTTCTTCCGGTCGGCGACCACGATAACCTGAAGGGAATTCGACGATCATTCGCATCGTCAACCATTCGGGAGTTTTCCCATGCATGTTCATGTCGCACGTCCGGCTGCCAGACAGCTGACCTTTCATATCTATTCTCGTGTCCTCCACCCGGAGTTGTTCGACACGTGTGCCTCCACTGTTCTGTTCAATGATGACATCTCACTGACGCTGCGCATCTGCGAGTCCGGACATGTCGTGGAATTCCAGCGAGATCGAGACCTCGTCTCCGAGATAAAAATTGATGGACAGCAAGAGTTACCCAGCCGCGGGAGATGTTTGTCCGTGGGTCTCAAGAAGAATCACGACATCTCCTCGGAGCCGCATCCGGGGATTGCGATCCAGGCCAGCACACAGATCGAGTTTGTCGAAGCAGAAGTCTTCGAACGCCTGACGGAGGAATTTCGGGCAGACTTTGGTCGGGCCACGCTCTCACATCTGTTTGGGTCAAGAAACCGGCTACGGCCTGACGCTGTCAGTCTGCTGTTTGCTGAGTGCTGCCCGCACTCGCTCATCGTCCACGCGTTTCACACATATCCGGACGATCTGGCCATCATTCGGACACAGTCGCTGTACGAGTTTTGAGTTACGTGCGTCTGGATTCCCGCTTGTGCGGGAATGACGGAGGGTTTGCGGGAGTGACGGTGACTCCGCGAAGAGGTCTATGCGTCTGGGGTCATGAGCACGCCAACGAGCAGATCGTACAACGCATGACATCCGACTGTAATCCCGAATCCTCTTAAGAGGAAGGTCACGGCAAAGATAATTCCGGCCAGCACACGAAAGCCGAATCCGAACCAGGCTTCAGGAGTTGTCGCGACCTGTTGTGCTGCGTGAGTGAACGCAGTGAGTGACAGCAACGTCTCTCCTCCTGCTGGAGTGACATAGTGTGCCAGCGAGAAGATCAGACTCGTCATCAACACGGCAGCAACCGCTGCGGTCCGACGCGGGATCAGGAGTGCCCGCAAGGCGAGAAAAGTTGCTGGGAGTAGCAACAGACGAAACAACACTTCCTCATAGATTCCTGCCCCGAGGAATCCGACTGCGGTCGCAACTCGTGTCGGCACCGCCATTGTGATCGTCTCGCTGGGCATCCATCCTGCATGACGCAACGAGAGGCTCAGGACTTGGCCGATAACGAGAAGCAGAATCGCCCCTAGGAGGCTTTCTGAGAACATGCCGATCAACGTGTCGAGTGAGACACGCCAGGGATAACGGCGGACCAGATGCCAGACACACAGAACTGCGATGATCAAGGCCGGGAGAACCCACGGTCTGTTGACACCCACCTGTAGTAGCCATGTTTGCATCCAGGTGTCTGCACCATTCCGAACGGCTGCGAAGTGCGTGGCGTTAAACCAACGAACCCCCCACTCGTAAGTGGTCAGCAACGGCAACAGAAAGATCAGGCTGGCCAGTGGACGTTGGGAATCGACCCAGTAGCCCGCAGCCGGACGGGACACCATCGGCAAAACCATGCAAGCGAATGATGGAACAACAGGCAGTCTGCGTTGAGATTATCGGCTGCCCAGCGGTCAATTGTTGACCAATCATTCACAAGGTGGTTCTGACGGGCATCAGAAACATCAATTTTTGTCCTAAACCACCATGTTGAAACATGCTGGTCTCATGAAGCCCTATCAGTAATGGCAAAATGTGCCGGTCCGGTGGGCTTGGTCCTTACCGAGGTTGAGCGCCGATTGTCCCCACAAGTGAGTGGGCGTACTCGTCCGAACCAACTTTGTCCAACTGCGATACGGCATGCTTCAACAGTCTCCTGAGTGTTTCCGCATCAAGCCTGCCAGAGCGTGATTCGCTGAGTTGTTCCAAATAGGTGAGATGACTTTTCCACCGATCAACGTCGAGTCGCTGTTTGGCCTGAAGCCGTGCTTTGTACCAGTCACTATTCAGGATCGACTTGCGAGTGAACAGCTCGCGAACGGCTGGATGGCGTTCATCACGTCCTTCATGAGAGCCATCGGCCATGATGGTGACAAGGACCTTCAACGGAGGACAAAGGTCTTTGATCGTCCCGTCCTCGATGTAAGACCGTGACACGCGTTGGTGCGCTTCGCGAATATGTTTGACCCCATCCAGAAACGCGGCTGCATCCTGTGTTTCCGGGCGAAGGATTCTTTCGTCAAAAACTTTGTCCGGGTTATCGAAGACTCGGGCAAAATACCGATTTACGAACTTATCAGTGATGCGGTATCCGAGACGATTCGTTGAGACCGTCTCTCCGTTGAAAGTGATGTCTGGGACCGTTTCCAGCATTTCCTCTTCGATCAGCCGACGGGGGTCGCGTTCCTCGGGGGATAATCGGCACCAGACTTCGGGAATCAACAGGCTGATATCGTGATCGACCCGGAAGTGGGGACCGATGTGACCCGCAGCCGTGGTGAAGCCGGCCAGATCCGTCAGGACCATACTCACGAGGGCCGCGTTGAGGTCAGCAGCTGGACGGAGCATGTTGAACGGTCCCTTCGTAAGGGCTCCTTCACTCCCGGCTCCGGTCGTTGATGGGCTTTTCCCTGTCAGGGATGCGATCCAGTCCATAAACAGCTCAGGAAGTTCCTGAAAATGGATGGGGCCATAGACCGCAAGACCTCGAATGCCCGTATTGTCTGGCGGATTCAGACGTCGACCTGCGAGGACCGCATCAACCGGCATCTGCACGGCCTGATCAGCAGGGAGGCCGGTAAACAACCGCATCCCCATTTCTGCCACGTATCGATCCATGGGACGGACCACGTCCGGACGTACCTGAAGGTAACGGGGGTTCTTGCTGACCACCCCACCAATCCTTCGGGGATTGTCCGAACAGACGATGTACTCTGCATTCCCTTTGTCGACCGACTTCAGCAACTTCTTCATCGGTGGAGTAAAGGCGTCGAAATCGACAACCTTTGTCATCATGTCTCGCACCGTCGCCTGAGTGAGCGGTTCAAAATTCGAGATGAAGTTGACGCCACGCTGAGCAAGATCGGCTTCTGCCTGTTTGTCGAATCCGCGATGGATCGCGTCATCCGGACGTTGAAACAGCCGATACTCACAATTCTGGGAGAACTTGAACGAACGGTCAGGGTCCGGACCGGGCGAGTTGAGAAACCGACTGGGGACGACCACGGATGCTGTGATGTCATCTTCTGTCTGGACCTTCGCAGCCGCGGCGAAATCCTGCCGGAGTTTGAATGTTCGCCAGTTCGATTCGTCCGCAAATCCGACGCGCAGGTACGACCCGACCAGCCGTCGATTGTGCAGTTTCAGTTCATGACCGGGACTGCCATTGACGATGTCGACACCAAAGTGACGCTTCCAGTCATCTCCCCATTCCGGTTGATGAAAACGCTTGATTGCGAAGACGAGTGCGTAAACGTGCTCGGGGATTGTGCTGAGCCATTCGTTGAAGTCGTCCGTGTACTCGTCGGACGGTGTGAGCAGTTTGATCACGCTTCCGAGAGTACGACGGGGACTCAGGATCGGGCGACTCGGAAACTTCCCGTAGTTCTGCTTGGCAAATGCCTCTGCATTCCAGCGGTCTGAGTAGTCCTGCGAGAGGATGTCGTCAATGATTCGCAGATCATCGGTAAGGTCTGCGACGAACACGGACCCATATTGCATGTAATCGATGAGTGATTTGCTGATTTCACTTTTACCACCACCACTCACGGTACAGGGTTTATGGCACACCGTCCCCGATCCAGCGGTTCCTATGATTCGCCAACTGGGAGCGGCTGGATGCTTCTCCAATCGGATCTTGTATCCAGAAGGGGCCATATAGACCTTGCCGGGCAACAAGGGGATTTCGCGTTGCTCACCATCCCGTTCCCAGGAGATATTTTGCTGACCAAGATCGGCCCGAGCATCTTCAGGAATGTAAATCAGATCCGGGTAGCGACGGTCGATGCCGCATCCCTCCGGCTGTACGTCAATCCAGTCGCCGTAATCTCTGACGACATCATCGAAGCTCCGTCCATTGAATCTTTTACTGTTCGCTTGAAAGGTCTCGCCCAGCGACCAGCTTTGAAAGACCATCGCTCCGCCGGCATGTTCTTCTTCGACATTCCCCATCAGGTTCGAGGCGTAACTGACCTGAGTTTTCACTTCCTTCTTGCAGTAGCCGAAGTAGTTGTCTGAGATCAGGGTGACGACGACCCCGGCATCCGTTCGACAAGTGGCTTTGAACGGTGATCCTCCGTTATAGAGCTCCGTCTCGTCACTCCAGCACATGCCGTCACGACGTTGCTGATCAGTTGCATCGTCGATGTGTGGCAGTCCGACTTCCAGCTTTGTGAGGGACAGCAACTGAGGAGCCAGGATCACGCAGCCGGTGTGTCCGGTCCAATGATCAAGATCGAGTCCCGCATCATTCTCCGGAAGGTAGGGATCACCCGCGTTTCCAAAGATCGATTCCACGAAGTCCAGATTGCTGACCAGTGTTCCGGGAGCAAAGAACCGAGTTTCCATGGTCATGCGTTCGCAAAATCCATCAACCTGAGGACACACCAGCGGACGCAGCAACAGCGACACCATGGCCTCAGCCGGATGCACGAGATTCGCGGTGAACGGAAGTTGCATTAAGGCCTTGGAAGGCCTCATCGCGTGACGAAAGAGTTCCACAAAAGCCTGCCGCGGAACGGTTAGCTTGTCAGCCGGGACAGGCAACCCTCCTTCACAGATGTGAAACGTCCCCTTGGTCGTCCGCCGATCATGCCGCGGATTGTGGAGCACACCGTTCACGACTCGGTAAGACTGCAACCATTCACTCTCGAAACTGTCTCCGTCAGCCGGCAGAGAAAGTTCACGAGCCAGTCCATGTCGGTCCAGAATAAAGGTCCGGGACGGCAGGCGGAGCGGCTGATCACCCGTCAAGTCGCCAAAATGTTGTGCAAGAAACGTCTCGATCCGCTCATCTGCTGGGCAGCGATAATCAGCCAGTAACCGGGCTTTCTCATTGAAATTGACGAGCAATCCCGAAGCCAACTCCACCAGTTCCGTCCCGCCAGCAGCGGGAACGGTTGGCAACCCGTTCGCTGCTAGCTTCAAATTGACGTATCTCAACAGCTCGGCCCGTTCCAGTTCCCGCTGCTGCGGGGTCATGTTGATATCCAGGCCAAGTGCTTTTCCGAAGTCCATCAGTTCTGTCCCTCATTGCGATTCAGAGATCTTTCATTTTCTGTCTGCCGCACGTGTTGTACCATATTGCCGTGTTGGTCATCGATATCCTGTCGAAGAGTAGGCACTTTCATGAGTTATGACCTTTCATCGAACGAGTCCTCCGGTCGAAAATGGTGGCTGATACCCGTGGGGTGTCTGGGAGCCGTTGTCTTTTGCTGTGGACTCCCGCTCATGATCCTGCCAATCGTGTTCGGGGCCATCAAATCATCAACGCCCTATCAGGAGTCCCTTGCCCGAGTGCAGGCGGACCCGACGTGTCAACAGTTGCTCGGAGAGCCGATCGCCCCGTCATTCCTGGTCTCAGGAAGCATTAACGTGAATGGGCCGGAGGGACATGCGGCATTCAGCTATGACGTCAGCGGTCCTCAAGGCACAGCGAACGTTGTGCTGGATGCGGACAAAGTTGATGGCAAATGGATCTTCAATACGCTGATGGTTCACCCCAGTGGAGGAGGTGCGAGCATCGATCTTCTGGGAGCAGCAGTAGATGCGGACGCAACGGTTCTCCCCGCAACTCCAGCTACTGAAACCGACGAAAACGGCGCGGCCGATGAGTGAGGACTCGCTGCGCTGGGAACCTTACGACCGGCACTGGATCCGTTTGCGGGGACCTTGGTCAGTCACCTGGGGCGATCCGACTGAGCACATTGCTCCGCCGCAACGAGTCACGCTTCCCATGTCTTGGGGAGAGTTATTCGATGGTCGACACGGAACAGCACGATTTGAACGACGGTTTCAGCAACCGACCAATTTGGATGCAAGTGAACGTGTTGTCATCACGCTCAGCGAGGTCCGCACTGACGTCTCTGCCCGGCTGAACGATGTCAAACTGTCTCCACTGACACACCCGTTGGGCGATCCCGCATCGGTGCCTTTTGAAGACGTGCTGAGTTTTGATGTCACGCCTTATCTCCAGCCGACGAACCGTTTGACACTCGACCTCACGGTTAACTCGCTGCCATCAACAGAGACGCCCTACGGACTCTGGCGTCCCGTTTTGATCGAGGTCATCACGCTGATCTGACCTGTGATCGACTCAATCCGTCTCGCGACTTGCTCAAGCTCCCGTGATCAGTTGTCACACTCACCTACAGGCGAATGTAGATCCCTTGTTTTTCCAGACCGCGGATGATTCCGTACACAATCAGGAAGAAGACCGTCACGCTCGCCAGACAGTACCACAACGGCGCATCCTCAGGACTCACGGTGTGCAAGGTGAGTCCAACAACAACGTGCAACAGATAAGTCGCCAGCGGATTCTGTCCAAACGTGCGAAACAGGCCGACGCGAAGGGGACCAATATTACATGCCAGGACGAACAATGCATACAACGCTGACGCAAACCCCGATGCAAAGAGAATGAACGATGGACTCGGAAGTTGCTTGGTCATCATCCAGTAATTCACTCTCCGCAGACTCTGATCCGGTGGCGGGACAAAAGGAGGTTCCGCCAGCATCGACGGGATGTCTTGGCCTGAGGCCCGCTCAAACGGCGGCCAGACCGGCGACTCAGCGAATCGCTCGAGATTTTTCGGCGGTGCCCCCCAAGCGGCGGAAGTGGTGTCGGAGGAAGTTGCCATCGCCGGCTGTACTCCTTCACCTTTGTCAACATCGTACAAACGCGTCAGACATGAAATTGAATATCCAATGGCCATCAGTACAACGCCGAGCGTGAGCAACTTTCCGAATGCCTTGCTTGCTGGGTTTGCAGCCACGATGTCGTAGGCGATCGACCCCAGCAACATGGCGACGGACCAGTTCAAAACACCGAACGGACCGCTCTCCCAGCAGCGTTTGTCCGTCGCGCCCCAGTCGATGTACCGAACCAGCAGATCTTCCAGAGCATTCGGCTGCTGATGGGCAAAGTTGAAATTGAACAGATACGACAAGACTGCGTGTGCGACCAGGCAGCCGACGATCAGCCCGACGCGAAATCTCAGGCTCTTATTGATGAACGGCAGCAGAACAATCTGTGTGACGCCGATAAGGGCCAGCGTCTCCCACAGATCGGATTTGATGATCCTGGTCAAGAGGTGCCAGGCACTCTGCCACGAATAGTTGCTCCACTCGGAATACTCCTCTCCAGCTCCGAGACCGAAGAACATCAGTGAGATCAGGATCAGTGACAAACTGCGGCGGACGTATGTCCCCCAGGTCCGCAGCGTGCCAAACTCCGGAAGCCTGCGAAGGATCGTCAGTCGAAATGAGTACCCAACTGCGAAAAAGAATGACGGCATGATCGAGTCGGCGTAACTGAAGTACACGCTATGGTGTTTTAGCACGTCATGAAAGGCCTCCATGTCCCCGATGTAATTGACGAGCAACATCCCGGCCACGGTGTACCCGCGAAACTGATCCATCGAAACAATCCGCGGCGGTCGACTGATTAGGGACATATGATTTCATCCATCGTAATACGCACAGAGAACTGCTTGAAGGAGTGTCCTCATTATGTGACGTAAGGGCAAACCATTGAGACACTCACTCCGCATCTCGCAATCGATTCAGGAAGAGACGTGCAGCCGCGCTGTGCCTCGTGCCTGTCGGAATTTCACTCCCTGATTTCCCACTGCGTTGACAGGCTCTTGCGAGGCGGATATTCCTAGAGTTCTTGCGCAGATACCCTATTTTGGAAAGTTGATCGGTTGCTTTGAGTGGCGACGTTCACTGAGGATTTCCTCAGGTGTGGACCAGCAGGGAGGGACGTTTCACAGAATCCCGTTGGATTGCACGTGGTAACCCGAAGCAGCCGTGCTCATCCCCGATTCGGAGTCCAGTGATGTCCTCTCACCTCCTTACGCTTTCCTCTCGTCTCCGTCAGGCTCTTGATCGCGGTGTTGTTCGGCGTCGCCAGCGTGTCCGAAGACGTCGTGATTTGGCTGCAGGACTCACCAATGCGACTGTGGCTCGGATCGAGTTGCTCGAAGATCGCACCTTGTTGAGTTGGCAGGCGATAGGTCCTTTTTCAGCGACGGACGGGCAGGTCGAGAACATCAGCCCGAATGACCAGATCGTCGGCGCCATTCACACAGTCATTGCACATCCCACGAATGCAGACATTCTCTATGTGGGGGGCACAAACGGGGGTCTGTGGAAGACAACAAATGCGACCTCTGCTTCCCCCAACTGGATCCCTCTGACCGATGGTCTGCCTTCTCAATCGATAGGGGCGCTGACATTCGATGTCGCCGATACGACAGGGAACACGGTGTATGCAGGAATCGGCCGATACAGCAGTTATGGGCGCATCGGGAACAACCGCATCGGTTTACTCCGGACAACTGACGGCGGTGCGACGATGGAAGTTGTGGATGGTGGCGGCACGCTCGTCGGGAAGAATATCTCGGGCATTGCCGTGAACGGGAACACAATTGTTGTTTCTGTGAACACCGCAGACAGTTTTACGTTCAGCAACATCGGCATCTTTCGCAGCACCGACGGTGGAGCCACCTTTACGCACATTTCCCAGGGGAACGGTAGCGTGACTGGGCTGCCGGAGGGAGCGAGTTACGACCTTGTCGCTGACCCGACGAATCCTGACGTGCTCTACACATCAGCCGTGTTTGGCTCACCGACGGGAATCTACAAATCGGTCAATGGAGGGGCCAATTGGACCAAGGTCAGCAGCGCTGCAATCGATGCGCTGATCAGCGGCAACACCAGCAATCTCGAAATGGCAGTCGGGACGAGCAACAACGTTTACGCCTCGATCATCAACAACGGCCGCGTCGACGGACTCTTCCGCTCCGGAAATGGCGGTACCACATGGGTCCAGTTGGACACGCCGAAGACAAATGAGAACGGTGTCGATGTTGGATTGAATCCTGGCGGTGGCAAAGGTCCGGGACCTGGCTCAACACCTGAAGAAATTGCAGGGGGACAGGGTTCGATTCACTTCTCGATGGTGGCCGATCCAGGCAATGCCAACATCGTTTATGTCGGAGGGGATCGTCAGCCTTTGGAATTCCAGTTCCCCACTTCAATTGGAGCCACCGATTATTCCGGTCGTCTCTTCCGCGGTGATGCTTCCAAGGCGGCCGGCAGCCAGTTCGTCCACCTCACACACAGCAACACGCTCGGAGCAACCGGCGGAGGAACGGCGAGTGGCAGTTCACCGCATGCCGACTCCCGTGAGATGGTGATTGATGCCAATGGCAACCTCATCGAAGTCGATGACGGCGGAATCTATCGACGCACCAGTCCCCAATCCAATACGGGTGACTGGTTCGGGATTATCGGCGACCTGCAGGTGACTGAGGCTCATGACGTCGCCTGGGATGCGGTCTCGAATATCGCAGCCACTGGCAATCAGGACACGGGAACGACCTTTCAACCTTTCGAGGGGGCAACCACTTGGGTCAGCCTGTCGACGGCAGATGGCGGAGATGTCGCTATTGACGACATCACGCTTGCAGGACTTGGCCAGTCGATCGGCTACTCGAGTTTTCAAAACCTTGGAGGATTCCGGCGGACAACCTTTGATGCCGGTGGAAATGTCATCAGCACTGTATTCCCCGCCTTGACGGTCAGTTCCGGGTCGCCGTTCAGCGGAGCATTCCGGACACCTGTCGAGTTAAACAACCTCGACCCTCAGCGACTGATTCTCCAAGGAAGTAATTCCACCTACGAATCGCTCAACCAGGGCAACTCTATCGCCGAAGTGGGAGTTGGGGTCTTCAATGGCAGCATCGAGCAGAATGCCATCGAGTACGGCGGTCGCAAGAACGGGATTCCCAATCTGGACGTTCTCTGGGTCGGTTCCGGGAGTGATGTCTACTTCCGTTCGACAGCAGGAGCACTCTCCGAAACAACAAGTGATCCGACGTCGAGCACCATTCGGGACCTGGCGATCGATCCGGATGACTGGGCGTCCGCTTTCGTGATTGACTCGAACCAGGTCTTCTGGACAGTCGACGAAGGGGATTCCTGGATCGACATCACCGGTGACTTGCTGACGATGGCAAGTGACCTCCGGTCGATTCGTTTTGTCGCAGGTCCCAGCATTGACGCGGTCATTGTCGGAACGAATCAAGGAGTCTTTGTTTCCTCGACTTCCGACCCCGGAGTGTGGGTGTCGCTCGGCCCGGATCTGCCAAACGTCCTGGTCTTCGACATGGAATACGACATCGCGGATGATGTCCTCGTTGCGGGAACGTTGGGTCGAGGCGTCTGGAAGTTTGACAATGTTGTGGACACCATCGACAGTGGCCTGAACCTCAATCCATCAATCATCCTCGACGATGGTGATGCCGGGTTTTCAACGGTCGGGGGATTTGTTGCAGCCACAAACCCCAATGCTCGGGACGGCGACGTCCATAATGCACCCCAGGGAGTCGGCGGAAGCATCGCCCGCTGGGAGTTCACAGGTCTCGCACCCGGCAATTACCAGGTCTCAGCGACTTGGGTCGCTCATCCCAACCGAGCGACGAATTCTCCTTTCACGATCCTTGATGGCGTTGGCGGCAATCAACTCAACCGACGGATTGTCAATCAGGAGCAGGCCCCCGATGATTTCACCGACAATGGCTCTGACTGGGAAGATCTGGCGATCGTCACTGTCACCGGGAACACGCTGGTCGTTGAGTTGAGCAATGCCGCCAACGAATATGTGAACGCTGATGCGATTCGCATTCGACCCACGATGAATCCGGAGTCTCCTTCTGGGCTTGTGATCGACAATGGCGACAGTGGATTCTCAACCACTTCGGGTTGGACCAACTCTAACAACATCAATGGCTATCTGTCTGACGTGGCCAATGCCCCAGCCGGCGATGGATCGCGCGTGGCGACTTGGACGTTTGATGGGCTGATGCCAGGGAACTACTACGTCGCTGCCACATGGACGGCGAATTCCAACCGCGCGACGAACGCCCCGTTCAGTATCCGCGATGGTGCTGGTGGTCCCCTCCTGGAGAAGGTCATCGTCAATCAGAAGCTGGCTCCTAACGACTTCTCTGACGGGAGCAGCAGCTGGGAGAATCTGGCACTCGTCCACGTGACAGGGAGTTCTCTTGTTGTTGAGCTGTCGAACGACGCCAACCAGTACGTGATCGCTGATGCAATCCGATTGCAGCCAACTCTCGATCCCCCGCCACCGCCGGGCGTCATAATCGACGACGGTGATCCTGGATTTAACACGACAGCAGGATGGAATCCAGCCTCTTCGAATCACGGTTACGAAGGAGATGCCCGAAATGCTCCCAGCGGCGATGGCTCAAAGGTCGCCACCTGGACATTCGAGAATCTGGCTCCGGGTGAGTACACAGTCGCTGCGACTTGGACCCCCTTTGCCAACCGTGCCACAGACGCTCCCTTTACGGCTTATAACGGAGTCGGCGGTCCGGTTCTGGGCTCGATTGATGTCAATCAGCAGCAGGCTCCCAATGACTTCTCGAGTTTTGGCGGAAACTGGAAGAACCTGATGACCGTCCTCGTGACAGAGGGGACACTGGTCGTGGAACTGACCAATGGGGCTGACGGCTATGTGATTGCAGACGCGATCCGTGTCGCGCCGGCCAATCCTTCGCCCGCTGACCCAATTGTCATTGATGGTGATTTCAGTGACTGGGCGAGTGTTCCAACCTACACAGACCCGGCTGATGATCAGCACGACACCGACCACACTCAAGCTGGCGACACGCCCGCCCACGTCAATCATCCGGACGTGGACCTGCTCAGTTACAAAGTCACGCACGATGCTGAGAACTTCTACTTCTACTTCGAGGCGACGGGAGAGATTGGTCGCACCCAGGTGGAAGACCTCGCGAATGGTCTGCGTGCCGGTCGGTACTATGTGATCGTCACGATCGATGTCGACTCGGACGACGCCACCGGGTATCCGCTCTACGAGGGAGGATATTACACCGGGACGACCGACACCGAAGGCTACGACATGAATGCAGAAATCGAGTTCTTCAATGGCCAGTTCAACACGGGTCATTACCTCCAGCACGGTGCACGCAACGCGTTGGAGCTGCAACAGGCATTCGCTGATCAGTCCAACGGCCAGTACCTCTGGAACGGCCCCGAGACACAGGGCCCGTTTATGCCCGGCTTCGTGAATGTCCTACCGGGCAGCTATGACTTCTACACCCAGTGGTCCTACCACGAGAACAATCCCGCGACCTCTGCGGATGATCAGATTACATTCGTGCAGGACAAGGGACCGGTGGTCAGCGGGAACGTGACTTATGCCTTCTCGCCGGATAACCACATGATTGAAATGAAAGTCCCATTCAAGGGCTTCCTTAAGGATGCGGACGGCAATCCGATCATCCAGATCGGTCAGTTTGTCGATCTGTCGTTCTCACTCGAAGCGAGCGGTGAATTGGGCAACGATGTTTCTGCTCAGAATCCCAACGGAATCTGGGGGTCAGACACGGGTGAACCCATCAACAATTATTACCTGCGACCGGTCTCTTGATCAGAGAACTTTTGACACCTCACAATACTGCGAAATCGTGAAGAGCCTCAGGGGGATCGTCTCACCAGACGATCTCCAATGCTCCTGTCCCGCCGTGTGTGAACAGGAAGCTGCTCGTATCCAGTCCGAGCCAGACGATGTTGTTCGTCCCGCCAGGATTGAGGTTGCCCGTCTTCTTGACCTGCTCAGCAGCAACGGCAATTCCGTGTGCGATGAAGACCTGATAGCCCAGTCTTAGATTGACCGACTGCGTCAGCCAGAAAACAGTTTCCAGACCCGCTTCCGACATGATGGCCGGCTCAGTCCGTTTATCCCGAGCAGTGCCGAGGACGTTGGGCCCCAACTGTAGCCGTGACACGCCCTTGGCGGTGTTTCCGTAGATACCTGTTTTGGCAAACCCACCGAGTTCAAACTTGCCCCATTTCCCGAGCAGTGCCTCAGCTCCAATCTGCCCGCCGAACAGATCGTTCCTCGTATCGAAGTCACTAATGACTTGCCCCGCTGTCCCCACGCTGTTGATCTGCATGTCCTCGTCGATCTCTCCCCAGCGAAATCCGATCAACCAGGTAACATCACCCGAACTCTGCTTCAGATTCACTTCTGCAGTCCGCAACCGTGATGAGTAGGTCGAAGACATGTCGTCTGTGAAGGCTCCCGCGGAAAGTGGATTGGAAAGCAGTTGGAGATCGCCGGGGACTGGGTTCACGACATAAACGCCCGCGTTCCAGTCGTCGATCCACAGGTATCGGGCTTCGAGTTCCAGACCATATCCCAGATGAGAGGAGACACTCGCATCGATCCCAGGCTGGAAATCGAAGTCAAAATCGTTCCCTTTCAGCACGACCTGATTCGTCGCCGTATTTCGCAGGATGCCAGGATCGCTGTTCTCATCCCTTCGCATGTAGATGAACTTCACACGGGCAGACAGCTTCGGGCCGGGGTCGCAGAAGACCTCATCACAACAGGAATCACACAGGGACTCCGGTGAACAGCTCGTCTGCTCGTAGCTGACCTGATCGACTGTGTGTCCCAGCATGGGGTATGGGCCACTTTGCGGCTGCACCGAATGTCCAATGGACGGATAAGGACTCATCGAGGAATACCCCGAGGAGACCGACTGACCAATTGGGGGATACGGTCCCGCAGCGGCGCTGCTCACAAACAGATGATGGGAAAACGTGGCCGTCAACAGCATCAAAGCCATCGGTGTTCGCAAACCCCTCATTTTCACTCCCGGATGCTGTTGTTCGCCACGACACGGTGAGTGCATCTCTCCCGTGATCGCCACGACCATGCTGATTGATGTGACGAGTTAATCCTACGAACTCGTTCGATCATTGTGATCGTCACAGCCGGGCACCTACGACTACTTGGATCGGAGTTGGCGGAACCTTCAGCACATTGAGATGAATCGGGACGATCAGCATGATTGGCATGACCGTTAAAGTTTGCCATGCGGTACGATATGACTGAGTATTCACGTCATCTGGATACCCTTCAGTAATCACGATTCATCACCAGGACGACAATCCGCTTCTCCTTTCAGAATCAGGAATGTGACATGAAATATCAGCTCATCCTTACACTTTGTCTGTTTACTGCGGCAGATTCAGTCGTTGACACGCAGCAGCAAACGAGGGCAGATGATTCCCAGGCGACACCCATTGAGGCGATCGCAGACGAACAGGTGCAGGTCATCGATCTGAGCTATCCCCTGAATTCGCAGACGAACTTCTGGCCGGGTGATAAATACGAGCCCTTCACGCTCGAAACCATTGCGACGCTGGAGAAAGACGGCGTCCTCTCCAAAGCGATGCGTCTTCCTGAACATATCGGGACACACATTGATGCTCCGAACCACTTCGAACCGAATCAACCTTCTGTTGCCGAGATCAACCCGCAGGATCTGATTGGTCCGGGAGTGGTGATCGACATCTCTGCTCAAGCTGAAACTGACGCTGACTACGGTCTGAGTCTCAAAGATATTCAGTCATGGGAGCATGAGCATGGACGCATTCCCGACGGGGCGATCGTGCTTCTCAACACCGGCTGGGGGCGTTTCTGGTCTCAGCCCGAACGCTTTCAAGGCCGCGATGTCACAGGAAAACTCCATTTCCCATCGTACACCCAAGAGTCTGCCCGCTTCCTGATCCACGACCGCAAAGCTCGCGGCCTGGGTGTCGACACTCTCAGCATTGATCGCGGCATCTCGAAGAAGTTCGAGGTCCATCACATCACGAACGCTGCAACACGCTATGGCCTCGAAAACATTGCACACATCGAACGACTCCCCCCACGCGGATTCACTCTGTTCGTCGCCCCGATGAAGATTGAAAATGGTACCGGCGGCCCTGCACGCGTGTTCGCGATCCTGCCAAAGTGACGCCTCAATCACAGCATTTCATACAGCTCATACGGATGATTGCACGGTGTCCCTCGTGTGATGAGCATCCGTCGCTCGTTCGGCTCAATGATCACTGAGAAGACCGTCGTCCAGAACCCGTGGGGAGGTTCATCGTTCGGATGACGACAGATCGAACGCGGATGATCCTGATGGTCGGTCAGCCCTTGTTGTACCATCTCCACCGAAACTCCCTTGCCATTGGTGTTGAGCAATTCGCCGATCCGATGAATCCGATCATGTGATTGAATCAGCTCGGGAAACTCCTCGTTGATTGGCAGAAGGTTCGGATGCAGACAATGGTTGGTGTGCGTGACGGGGGACGAGTCGTTGCTGCTCAAAACCTGCACGTCATCAATCGTAATCTCCAGATCAGCTGGTCCCTGCGGGGTGATCAGCATGACGTTCGCAGGAATCGCCCGTTCCGCCCGCCGAACTGCATCAACAGCTTCATCAAGTGAGGCAGCTTCGAGGATGGCCCGCACGATGAAGTAATGAGGCACCCCGACCCGTCGGCTGGGAGCCGGCAGAGTGTTCAGACACAGACCGACGCCTTTGTCATTGAAACCAATGTAAGCAATCAATCCCGCCTGCCCGATCGTGGTGATCGCCGGCTTTCCGGCCGTCTTGCGGGTTATAACGACATTGAATTCATCGAGAGCCGGGTCATTGTCCCAGTTCTGTGCGACAAACCGTGACCGCGGTCCCGCAGCGGCGAGTGACGTACAGGCGCCTTCGTCATCCGGCTGAAGCTGATTCCGCACCTGCAGCAGCATGATCTCGTCAAGAGACACACTTGCTCCCTCGGCGGTCCCGCGAAGTTCTTCAACCATCTCAGAGGCATACGCCTCCGCAAATCGCAGGCTCTGCTGAGCGATGTCGATGGCTGACTCCATTGAGATAGAGACCGTGCGATTCACATGCTCCATTGCGCACGCGCAGAAGCCCCGAATCTGCTCACGCATCGCTTCGCCAATTTGTCGGCCGAGCTCTCTCGGAGGACCAGTAACTTCAAACTCAGGATAACGTGTCGCTGTGGTCATGACGCCTTCCCTCTCCGACTGATAAGATCGTGTTCTCTCAGGAATCTCCGACCGAGCCATCCGGCCACTGGTGTGCACCGCGTGTCTCGATGAACGGCCGGCCGGGTCGTGTCTTGGCGACCTCTTCATCGATGTCGATCCCCAGACCGGGACCGGGAGGTAGAGCCGCGTAGCCGTCGGAGTACTCGATGTGCACTCCGCCGTACAGGTCCTCTTCCCATTGTTCGTACTGACGTGCCTGGTTGAACTCGTGAATCACACAGTTTGTGGTGCACGCATTAACGTGCAACCCGGCCAAAGTCATTACCGGACTCTGGGCATTGTGCAGGGAGACGTTGATGAAATGGGCCTCCGCCATCGCAGCGAGTTTCTTGCATTCTGAGATGCCCCCTGCGTGGATCACGTCGGGGTTGATAAAACTGACGACGTGCTCATCAATCATGTCCTGAAAGCCGAATTTTGTGAACTGGCTCTCCCCCTGACAGAGCGGTACGTTCACATGCTCCGCCAGCCATTTGAGCTTGCCGAGGTCCGACGTCAGCATGGGTTCTTCAACAAAGAAGGGACGCAAATCTTCAATCTTGCGGCACAGTTCGAGCGCCATCTCGGGCGTGAGTGTCGTGTGCGCATCGTACAGGATGTCGAAGTCCTTACCCCCCGCATCACGCATCTCCTGCAGGCGTTTGACCTCCGCGTCGACATCCCAGGGCTGCTGAAGCACGCCGTTCTGGGCAATGTTCGGCCCGGTCTTGCACGCATTAAAGCCCATCTCTTTCGCCCGATGAACAGCGTCCGCAGACCCGCCGCCAACATAGAGACGAATCTTGTCCTTCGCAGCCCCGCCCAAGAGCTGATAAATCGGGGCATCAAGAACTTTGCCCGCAATGTCCCACAACGCAATATCGACTGCGCTCAAAGCACTGTTGAGGATCGGCCCGCCGCGCCAGCGCGGCTGGCGGTACATCGCCTGCCAATGCCTTTCGATCTCCAGTGGATTCTTGCCGACAATGTACCGTTCATGCTCCTGGATGGCTGCGATCATCGTCCCCGCTCGCCCGCGAATGCCCCCCTCACCAACGCCCGTGATCCCCGCGTTCGTGTACAGCTTTACGAACACGTAAGTCATCGACCCGTTCCAAACAGGGATGACCTTGAACTCAGTGACCTTGAGATCCTTCGGAAGCTCCGCGAGAACTCTGTCCGGGAATAGGCCAAAGCCGCCGCATGCTCCGACCATTCCCGCAGCGAGTCCCCGTATCAAGAATGTTCTTCGATTCATGGCATCGCTCCTGGTCGAACGAGTGTCGAATAGCAAGACGTTTGGGCAGCAGTGATGCCGAGTGTAGGCCGGAAGCCGACAAGCGGGCAAGCAGACCGATGATGTAGCCTGAAGACAAACATCGAGTAGGATGTGACTCTTGAGAAACGTCCCCGATCTAGTCCGCACTGGGAATTGAGTATCAACATGCCCAAGTTCGATCTGTCGCCGTATCACGGGATCTTTCCGGCTGGGATGACATTCTTTGATGCGGAGGGGAATCTGGATCAGGACGCGACACTCGACCACTGGCAATGGCTGGTCGATCAGGGAGTGCACGGGCTGGTCGTCGCCGGGACGAGCGGCGAGTTCATCTCGTTAACCATTGAGGAGCGTCTACAACTCTGTCGCCTGGCGGTGAAGAACTTTGGCGGCCAGTTGCCGATCATCGCGGGAACCGGTCATGCATCGACAAAACTCACCATCGACATCTCACGAGAGGCACAGGACATTGGCGTCGATTCGCTGATCGTGATCCTGCCGTACTACAGTCGTCCGCCCATGGCATCTGTCATCGAACACTATCGGGAACTACGCCGACGGACAGACCGGCCGATCATGCTCTACAACAACCCTGCCAACACCGCCTGCACTGCATTGAGCGCCCCTCAGATCGCCCAACTCGTGGACGAAGACATCGTGCACATGGTCAAAAGTACGATGGAATCCGTCGTCCCAATCCACGACCTGTCACTCCTCACAGGCGATTCGATGCGGATCTTCTACGGCAGTTTCCTCGCGGCGCTCGAAGGCTTTGCTGGCGGTGCCCACGGCTGGATCAGTGGAGTCCTCAATGTGGCAGCGGACCGGGCTATTCGCATGTATCGTGCGGTGGTCGAGGAAAACAACGTTCATCGAGGATTAGCTATCTGGAAAGAGATCCTGCCGATCGTCCATCTTTACACCTATCAAAAACTCGGGCCCGTGGCAGACATCCCGATCTACCGGGGGATGCTCCAGCTTGCGGGGCGCTATGGCGGTTACTCACGCGAGCCTTTCACCGCACTCAACGAGACGCAGTTGGAGCAACTGCAAGCCGAGTTGCGTCAGGCCGGTTGGTTGAAGTAACCAGCCTGCGGAGTTGCGGGCGTCAGGGGAGCGTCACATCCCAGATCTTAGTCCGTCGGTCCTTGCCTGCGGGGCCTTCAACCTTGAGCGTCACAATGTACTCGCCCCCTTCCTGGTACTGATGGGTCGGATGCTGCTCGCTTGAAGTCTTGCCGTCGCCGAAGTCCCAGTTCCAGGCAGTCATATCTCCAAACGATTCGTCACGAAACGCGACGATCCGGTCCGACTGACTCACTACCTGGAAAGACCAGTTCGCCTCCATGGGCTTACGGAGTTTCGCCTCGACCGGCATGAGCCGGAATGCGACCAGGTCAGTTGCGTCTCCGTACATGGTCGTCTTGTGTGAGAGGTTCCAGAAGCCATCGTAGGTTTTCGAGTTCTCGTCGTCATAGTCGAGGATGGCCCACGAGAGGCCGATCCGCTTGTTCTCTTCCAGCTTGGTCTGCACGGCTCGCGCGGGATCTGGAGGCGCGTAGTCGAATGGTGTGACGAAGAATTCGAGCATGAGATGCCCCCCTTCGCCGGGTTTGAAATCGTACCGGTAAGCCGCATTGGCATACGGCAGATCCTTCACCCAAGGCTGCGCCCCCCACACCATGGCCCAGTCCTTTCCTTCTGCAGGCGTGAAGATGTGATAGTTTTGCGCGTGGACCCCATGGAACAAAAAGTGGGTGCTCAGTTTGTCTCGCAATTGTTCGTTCGGGTGCATCTGTCGAATCAAGGGCCCTCCGGAGATATCACCGTCGATGACAATCTCGAAGATGTCGTTGTGCAAATCACTCCGCGCGAAGTCCCAGTAATCGTCGTTGGCCTCGTACAGAAAGTAGAGTTGGTTCAACCCCTTGACCCACCCCACCTTGACAGTCACGTCCAGATCATCGGGATCATGCCTGTCACCAATGTCCATGACCGTTTCTCGCAGCTGATCTGTTCCGATGGCGTAGGAGTCCGGAACAATCGACCAATCGCCGGCGTCCCCGTCGATTCGTGGAATCTGATCAGCGGGAAATTGAAAGACCTGAAATTCCACGTCAGGCCGCTCCAGCCCGATCCCCAGCCCCGCGAGCATCAACAGAAATGAGTGCATGTTGCGTTCTCCAAGAGTTCGTCATTCCGATGGCCGGTGAGTTACCAGTCAGCATAGCGAGGTCGGCCCCTTCTGACTGCGGTCCCAACAGGTCTAGAAAGGGCACTGAACAGAATTATCAAGATTGAAACTCAGAGGGCAATCAACCATTGCCCCCCTCTGGAACTTAGAATCGAGACGATTGTTGAGGTCTCAACTCCATTCAGCTTCGAGAGATCCTTCTTCAAACGTATGTCGCTAATGCCGTATCCCATTGTCAAGAAAGGAATTGCACGGCAAGTCTCATGCGGGATTCCCGTTGACCCTCCCGGTCGATCGGTCGTATACTCCCGACCCTGTCTGCTGAATCCGGCTTCATCTCCCGGCGCTCGCCACCGTCCCCTTCGCCAACTGGCCTGCATCTCATGAGTGCGGTTCCCCATCGTGACATCCTGCCATTCACGAATTTCGAGCAGATTCGCGAAGCACAGGAGATCCTCTGTTGCGAAGCGGACGCACTGCGAGAAGTCTCGCAGCGGCTGGATGAACGTTTCTGCAGGGCCGTGGATTTGCTGCTCACTTGCCGTGGTCGAGTGATCGTCACCGGCATTGGAAAAGCAGGACTGATCGGTCAGAAGATCTGCGCAACTCTCTCGTCAACGGGAACGCGGTCGCAATTCCTGCATCCTGCCGAAGCCGTTCATGGTGATATGGGGTGCGTGTCGGGAGATGATGTTGTCTTGGCGCTCTCCAACAGCGGTGAGACGGAAGAAGTCTGTCGCCTGTTGCCTCGGTTTGCGAAAGTCGGGGCACCGACGATTGCAGTCACGGGGTCAGAGACCAATACCCTGGCAACCAACTCACAGGTCACACTCTGTCTGGGGTCGCTGCAGGAAGCGGGAATCAACAGACTGGCCCCCTCCACGAGTACGACAGCCATGTTGGGGCTCGGCGATGCCTTGGCACTCGTCGTTGCTCGCGCCCGGCGGTTCACTCCCGAACAATTCGCTGTCTTCCATCCGGGGGGGAGCCTGGGGAGAAGGCTGTCAACTGTTGAAGAAATCATGCGTCGCGGTGATGAACTGCGTATCGCCAAACAGTCTTCATCTGTGAGAGATGTGTTCACACGCGCGGCCCGACCCGGAAGACGTTCCGGAGCGGTGATTCTGGTCGACGACGAGGGAAAAGTATGCGGGTTGTTCACGGACAGCGATCTCGCGAGGATGCTGGAATCACGGTCCGACAAGCAGTTGGATCAGCCGATTCGCACAGTAATGACGCCTCATCCCACGACCGTCTCACCTCATGTGACACTCGGCGATGTCGTGGGAATTCTCGCTGGCCGCAAGTTCAGTGAAATACCGGTTGTCGACGAATTTTATCAGCCGATCGGACTGATCGACATCACAGATGTGATTGGATTGATCCCGACCGCGGAAGAGGAAGCAGCCTAGCCAGATACCCCGAGACACCGGACGAAGATGGAACGACGCTTCGTTTGTGACGGTAGACGAACATCAGCAATCACTAGATAGCGAAGCTCATGTCATCCACTTGGCGCATCCTGGTCACAGTGACGGTCATGTATGCGGTCTCACGCGCTTATTCAGTTGTTGTGACCCCGTTCACAATTCCTGTCGTCGCGATCCCTGTCTCGGAAGAAATCGAACGCAGCGAATCACAACTTCCCACGAACTCCGGAAAAGTTGCCGAGAGTTATCTGCCGAAACTCGCCTGGGCGGCTGATGCACAATACAGCCTCAAAATGGGACACAATTCGTTCGTGTACTTCGACAAGCATCTGCGAATCGAAGACGATCGGCAGAACCGAGTGCGACTCTCTCCTTTCGCAATGGTCTGGTTCGATCCGCGTCGCAACGACAATGTGCCGTACACATTGACGGCAGAGACGGCTGTGGTGGAGTTCGAGAAGATGTTCCAACTGGGTTCCTCGAACCCTGGACGCATCGTGGCAGGCAAGCTGAATGGAAAAGTCAGCATCACCGGACCTGACGGTTTAGGGCTTCGATCAGACGATGTCACGCTGTCGGAGCAGGACGGGCGACTGTACACAACATCTCGCGTTGAGTTTGCCTACGGACCGGCTGAGGGACAGTCTGATCAAGTAAAAGGATACGCGGACTCGATCGACATCACGTTGATCACCGGAATTGACAGCATGTTGGGCGATGACATGCCTCGCATCGGTGGGATCCAGCGTATCATGCTGCTGAACAATGTGTTCGTCGATCTTGTGGTCGACGAACACGGGCGTCCCTCGCCTGCGACGATCCGGTGTGATGGTCAGTTTGCCTACGACGTAGAAAACCTCGTGGCGATTCTCGAAGAGAACGTGGACGTCTCACGACCCACTCATTCTCCGGGAGAAGCCGCTCAGCACGATCGCCTGCGTTGCGATCTCCTGGAGTTGTCCTTCGAGGAACGTCCGCCGAAGAACGGCGGAGTCGCCTTGATCTCTGGTGAGGAAACCGGTGCTACCATTCAAACGGTGAGCGGCACTTCGTCATCCCGCTCGCGGTCAAAGGCCGGCCTCAATCTGGATCTGCAGTTGCGGGCGCTGCGTGCACAAGGGGCCGAAGTTCTGTTGACCTCCGACGAAAACGAACTCGAAGGATGGATGCAGGAACTCCGGTACGATGTCCCCAATCGAACGCTTCACTTGTACCATGACGAACGCGTGACGCTCCGTCATGAGCTGGATGTGCTCGCCTGTCCAGACATCGAGATGACACACGATGCCGATAACCGGATCCAGACCGCGACGTGCCTCGGGACCGGTCAGGCAGGTCGCTTGGATGCTGAGACTGAAGCGGATGACTACAAATTCGAGGTGGAATCCAGCTGGACCGAGAAGTTGATTCTTCGTCCGGAGACGGAGACCGGTCTGACACTGCTCGAAATGACGGGCGAAGCAAGAGTCATTCAGCGAGCACAGCAATCGGGCGTGGTCGGGGATGTACTCAGCGTCTGGATGGACAGTGCGGAGTTACAGCGAGCTCAACGCAACTCGCAAAGATCACATCAACTCCCACTTCGCCGTGTGATTGCTGAGCAGACGGGTGACGATCCTGTGGCCATGATCAGTCCCAGTCTTCACCTGGATACAAAACGTCTGGTGGTCGATTTTGAAGAACCTGATGCCACTTCGACCGGCAGCAGTAATGGACGCGGTGGTGGATTGCTGTCTCGAGGAACAGAAACTGAAGAGGACGAATCACCCGTCATCGTGTCGGCAGGGGAAGTGGCGGTGGTGATGTCATTGGACCCGGACACGCAGAAAACGGATTTCTCAAGAATCGATGCCTCGGAAAATGTCAGCATCCGACGTGTCGACGACGCACAAGGTGAGGCAAACGATCCGAATCTCGATGGACCCTTCTCGATCGATTGTGATCGATTGGTTGTTCTGAATCAGCCGGATGGTCACGTCCTGAGGTTACAAGGTCAGCCTGCCAGAATTGTCTTGCCCAGAGAGGACAACATCGAAGGAAACGACATTCTCTTCGACCGGGCAAACAACCGGGCGGAAGTGGTTGGTCCGGGAAAGATCACGATTCATGTCGATGAAGACCTGGATGGGAAGCCACTCGATGTGCCGCAGCCACTGTCTGTCCGCTGGTTGAATCACATGACTTTTAATGGACAGGAGGCGATGTTCACCGGGGAAACAGAGACCACGCTGTCGGAAAGTGTTCTCAATTGTGAAGAACTCCACGTGGGACTGAACCGCAAGCTGGATTTCTCAGCAGACCATCCGGACACGGCCAACCTCCAGTTGGAAGCCGTTCACGGCCTGCACAACGTCTATGTCGAGTTCCATGAATGGGCTGAGCGGACTCTCATTGGAATCCGGAAAATGGAAGTGGCCGAATTCGAGTTCCATCGCACGAGCGGCGAATTTCGTGCAAAAGGAAAGGGAACAATCTACGACTGGCAGAAAGGAAATGGCCGCAATCCGATTGCCATCGGCCCCAGTGCTGAGTCGAAGGCGAACGGAACCGTGAAGGATTCCAAGCTTCCCTGGAACTTCACACAACTCGACTTTATGGGAGACCTCAAGGGGAACCAGATCGAGAGATACGTCATCCTGGAAGATCGCGTGGAAGTCATGCATGCTCCGGTAGAACACGCACTGGATGTCTTTGAACGGCGGGAGATCAACGACCCGACCGAGTCAGCGAAGAACTCCGTCTGGCTGGGAAGCGATCGCATGCAGTTCATGCTCGTCCCCGCTCAATCGGCCGACACGGAAGACTTCCTGCAGGTGACCGCCTTTGGCAACGCCGAGGTCGAAGGTCAGTCCTTCGGTGCGAGCGGACACTCGATCAGCTACGACCAGTCGAAAGAGCAGTTCACCCTCAGGGGTGGACCCACAGATGCTCACATCTGGCAGCAGGACTCCCTGGGATCTGCCCCGCGCAGCCAGCAAGCAGAAGTGATCCAGTTCATCCCCTCGAAACAACTCATCATCGAGGGAGGCCGCTCGCTCAATATCTCGCAATAGCCACCTCATCCTCGTTCCCAAACTGGAGGTTGGGAACAAGGCAAAGACACCCTCTCCCCTTGAGGGAGAGGGACAGATTCTGAGCCTTGGCGAAGAATCAGGGTGAGGGGGGAACGCGGGTGAAGTGTTGTAGCCGGCCTTCGCCAGAAGCCGGACGACAGAGGGACGTTGAATGTCTCACGATCCGCCATTGGTGACGACGGCTATGCTGCGGTGCGCCCCCTCACCCTGCTTCCCGGCGCTGCGCTTGTGAAGCTGTCCCTCTCCCTCAAGGGGAGAGGGGGGAAATGCCTACATCCCGAAGATCCGTTCGACGTTGCCGCGGAGCACTCGTTTGCCGAGGTTGATCGCTCGTTGTTCGCTCCAGCCGCGGTCGATGATGAAGTTTTCGGCGAGGACCTTGGCCAGGGCCCTGCGGTACATGCGGAACTTGGGGAGGGCGAACTCCAGTTTGTACATGTCACTGTAGTAGCCGATGATCTTCGACTCGGGCACCGCCTCCAGACGGCTGCGGGTGTCGGTCTCGATGAACGTGGGGAT
>JAGQQG010000064.1 GCA_020426325.1 Planctomycetaceae bacterium
GTCATGTCACAACGCACCGTCTACCTCATGCGCGGCATCGACCAATCCGGCGAGAATGATTTTCGGATTCGGTACTGAATTCTCCCATCAATTCGACTCACACGCTTCCGACCCTCGCTTGCAGCTTATCGCCACCAAAAAACATGAGACGCTCTTCAACATCGCTAATCCGCAAGCACCCGCGGCGAAACAATTGAATTGGGTAACCGCTCGTCGATCTCGCGTTATCGGTAATGATACAGCATGAACACCGCCATAGAACACAGGATCGCCGCCCAGAAACGATCTTCGATGAGTAGCGCGGCCACGGGCGAGGCACCGTTTTCCTGTCGCTGTCGCTTGTGATGCACCACCGTCGGCGAGAAGGCCAACCACGTCCAGATCATCCCCAGCACGCCACACACCGTCGGCGAGAGCATCTCACTGACCATGACCCACCCCAGTAACGCATACACACCAATCGACACGAGAATCATCCCGAACGAATTGACCAGCGTTCCCGGAGCATGACCGCCGAGATCGGTCCATACGAGACGGCTCTTTTCACTGTCGGACAAGGTCATCAGGCTCACGATGATATGGATCACGAAACACAACAACAGCACGAACACGACTCGATGAAAGAACGCCAGCTTCGGCCCGAAGGCTTCGACGATACCTGGATAGCCACTTGCGAAGTTGTTGTAGCCCCACTCGACCAGCCATGAGAAGAACACTCCCGACAGGATTGTGACGATCGATCCGGTCGCTGTTGCCCGTCGCCAGAACATGCCGAGGATGAACGTCACCAGCACCCCAGGAGAGAGATAGTTCTGATAGTCGACGAGTTGCAGGAAGAAGTTCGCCTCGGAGTTCGGGTCGAGAATGAAGATGGCCATCAGGGCAGCCATCACCACGAGTGCGACAATCGACAGTCGGCCAAAACGGATCAACTCCTTGTCCGTCGCGTTCGGATTCACGTACGGCTTGTAGAGGTCCATCGTGAGAATGGTCGCAGCCGAGTTCATCATGGAGTCGATCGATGAGAGGATGGCACCGATCAGTCCCGCAGCGATGATGCCGATGATGCCGTAACCGACCGGGATCACCAGTTTGACCAGTTCCGAAAAGGCCGCGTCTGGATCGACCGCCCGGTCGGGCATCTCCTTCTGGAACAGATAGAACGCCGCGATGCCGGCACCGATGGCGAAGAAGGGGATCAGCAGCTTCAGGAATCCCGCAGCAACGATGCCGATGCGGCCCTCACTGTCGCTGCGGGCACCCAATGCTCGCTGGACGATGAACTGGTTAGTCCCCCAGTAGAAAAAGTGCATGGCCATCAGCCCGGTGAAGGCTCCCGTCCAAGGCAGATCCGGATGATCCATCGGTAAGTACAACGACATCTTGTCCGCACCGCCGGCCCCCTGATCGATGGCCATCATGGCCCCCCAACCGCCGATCCGATGAAACGTGATCACCGCGACCACAATGCCGGCAGCCAACAACAGGCACGACTGAATCACGTCCGTCCAGACAACCGCTTTCAGTCCACCGAAGATCGTGTAACTCGCAGAGATGACCGCGAGCGCGATCACAAACAGAGCGTAGTAGGTGAAGTCAACATCAAGCTTGGTCCGTGCCGTGGATGACTCCGCGCCCGTCTCGCCAGCCAATGTCTCAACTTCTTCGGCGACTTCAACGAGTGCATCCCCCCCTAACAACACACAGATCGTCCGCGAGCCGATGTACAACCCAGGCACCATCTGCACAAAAGCCATGATGATCACCATGATGATCGCATAGGCCACGCGACTACGGTCGTCATACCGACGCCCCAGGTACTCGGAGAGCGTATACAGATTGAGTTTGCGATAGACGGGCAGAAAGCCATAGCACAGCACCATCAGTCCTGCGATGGCCCCCAGTTCAAAGTGAGCCTGAGCAAACCCGATGCTGAAACCGATTCCCATCATGCCCACCATGTGGTTGGCACTCACGTTGCTGCCGAAGATTGACCCGGCGACGCCCCACCAGGGGAGTCCTCGACCCGCGAGGAAGTAATCTTCCGACGTGTTCTCCTTCCGGCCGGCAATCATCCCGACAACCATCGCACCAATCAGTGCGGCAAAGAAGATGAACAGATCGAGCGGCGTAAAGACGTCTCCCACAGGGCGATCCTTTCAATGTTTGACAGATGAATGCTCAAAGTAGCCAGCACTCTCCGCGTGATGAACGGATGAAGGAAAACCTTTCGATCCATCAACACGACTGCAGGTGGCAGTGACATCTCGCGGAGAGAATCACAATCAGGTCACAGATGGTCGACGATCCACGCGATCGCGTCGGGGACCCAGTCCGCCGAGAGACGATGTCCGCCGTCGAAGAATCGCTGGTCGGAGATCGAGTTGTCGATGAGTGAGAACCGGCCACGAGCATGAGGAACCGGACACATGGTATCGCCTGTGCCCAAGATTGTCAGGAAAGGCCGCTCACCAATCTCGCTCAGAAAGTTCTGCGGAGCGATGGGGGACCATTTCGATCGTTCCGCAGGCGTCGCCACCGCGACCGCCACCTTCACACGAGGTTCGACGCCGGTCAGTAGATGAGTCTGCGTGCCTCCCATACTGTAACCGAGCACACCAATACGATCGGCATCAATGTCCGGTCGTGTCTCCAGAAAGTCGATGGCACGCCTGTAGTCACGAACGGTCTGAATGTAGATGTCCTCCTGCGTGAAGTAACCCTTTCGCGGGTTCTCCCCTTCTGCCTGAAAGTGATTGACCGGAGCAAAGTCATTTTGAGCGATGCGATCGCCGTGACACTGTGCATCAATGGCGAAGACCACATAGCCCGCCTTCAGCAGCGCCCTGCGGACATTACCTCCGCTGATGTAGTTGTCGTCAATCCACCAATGCTCTTTGGAACCGGACCATCCATGCAGAAGGAGTACACAGGGTTGCGTCCCAGTCACGGCAGAGTCGTACTGCAAATAGGCCGGCACGAGAAACCCCTGCACACCTCGAAAGACGATCTTCTCTCGCGAGTATCCGTCCTGTTCCTTTTTCTCGACGATGCGTGCTTCCAGCGGAATGCTGGGATCGTAGTCGTAGAACCTCATGACCGCCTGCGTCGCTTCCGCTCCCAATCGTTCGACGTCAGCCACTTCGGGTTCATTGACGACAGGAGCGTCCGCGTTCAGTTGTTGACGATATGCGAGTGTCATCACCAGGAGGATTGTCAGTCGGCAAACACGCATCACGTATTCCTCGAAATAATGGAATCTTCAACTTGACTTTCGCAAAGATGTAAAGACGCCTAGAAAAGGTTTTGAAACTGGTTCAACAGGGCATGGAAATCTGGCTTTGCGACTTGGCACCTTTGCGAGCCCCACCCGACGGAGGCGAAGAGGGCAAACTCGACTTGTAATTGTCATCCGTTTCTCCCAAGTGCTATACTGTGAGGTGCTTCGGCGAGGAGTACAATCGTCACCGACGATGACTGACGCCGAGGTCCGGAACAAAATTGCCTACCACTGAATTCACGTCCTCACATTTGTGCCCGGTCGGGCATCCTGCCTCGTGAGGTCGAACAGGAGACGCGGTCATGCTGAAGATCGATGTGGGCGGATCGGGGAAGTACTGTGACGGCATCAGTCGTCGCAGCTTCGTGCAACTGGGCGTCGCAGGGATGGCGAGTCTCGGTCTCGCTGATGTACTCCGCGCGAAAGAGCAGGGAACCGGTCGCACGGCGAAAGCCCAATCGGCCATTCTCATCTGGCTCGATGGAGGCCCGGGCCATCTCGACACATACGACATGAAGCCAGAAGCACCAGCAGAGGTGCGGGGCATCTGGAGTCCGATCCGCACCAACGTGCCGGGCTTCGAGATGACCGAACTGTTCCCCAAGCAGGCCCAAGTCGCAGACAAATTCTCGATCGTCCGCTCGCTGCATCACGATACGGGGGACCACTTCGCCGGCGGGCACCGCATGCTCACTACGAAGGACATGGGCGTCAGCGGAGCCAACAACACGGGCAAGTTCCCTTCACTCGGATCGATCATCTCCCGCGAGCGCGGCCCCAACCGGCGAGGGATGCCTGCTTACGCCGCAGTCCCCGTCGCAAGCAGCATCGGCCTCAACCCCGGCTACTTCGGCGGCAACTGGCTCGGCGGACATCTCGACCCCTTCCAGACCGGCGGTGATCCCAGCAATGCCAATTTCAAAGTGCAGAATCTCGACCTTGCACCGGGTCTGTCGATTGATCGCCTCAATCACCGACGCACCCTCAACGCGACTCTCGACCGCATTCCGCGCACGCTTGATGCCAGCGGCACGTTCAAGTCACTCGACAAGTTCGATCACGATGCCTTCGAGTTTGTCTCCGGCAAGCAGGCCCGTGAAGCGTTCGACATGTCTCGTGAGGATGAGGCCACCCGCGACGCCTACGGACGTCACTCGTGGGGACAGAGTGTGCTGCTTGCCCGTCGTCTCGTCGAAGCGGGCACCACATTCGTCACCGTGCACTTCGGCGGATGGGACCACCACTGGGATCTCAAGACAGGGATGGAGTCCTATCTCCCCCGCGTCGATTCAGCGGTCTCGGCCCTGTTCACCGATCTCGAGCAGCGAGGAATGTTGGACTCCACGCTCGTCATCCTCTGCGGCGAGTTCAGCCGCACGCCCCGCATGAACGACGGCGGCAACGGTGGCCCGCCGCTCAGCAAAGGCACGCCCGGCCGTGATCACTGGGGCAACGCGATGTTCTGCCTGCTCGGTGGCGGAGGCATCCGCGGCGGACAGATCATCGGCTCGACCGATGCCAAGGGGGAACGTCCGTTGACCCGTGCGGTCGAACCGATGCATATTCACGCCACGATCTACGAACTGATGGGCGTCGACCCAAAACTCCACCTGCTCGATCACGCCGGACGCCCAACAGCCGTGATCGATGATCCCACTCCGATCCACGAGCTGATCTGAATTGGACCACAGGAGCGCGAGGCTCCTGTCGAGCCGACAGCCCTGTCGCCGTAGCTGAACTCGCCAGAGTTCAGACACTCTACCGCTGAATTCTGGCGAATCCAGCTACGAAAGGCATTCAACGCAGCCAATCAAGACGAGGCATGACAGATACCTTGCCCTCACAGTCACTTCCTAGGACTCTCATGACTCGATCCCTGCGCTGTCTCATCGCACTGCTCTTGTTCGTCTACAATTCTGCGGCAAGCGGTGACGCCCCGCGTCCGAATGTCATTCTCATCATGGCGGATGACATTGGTTATGAGTGCTTCGGCTGTTACGGCAGCACACAGTATTCGACGCCTCACATCGACCGCATGGCCAAGCGGGGGATGCGGTTCACGCACTGCTACTCGCAGCCGCTGTGCACACCCAGCCGTGTAAAACTGATGACGGGCCTTTCCAACGTCCGGAACTATGCTGCGTTCTCCATACTGCGTCGTGATCAGAGGACGATCGGCCAATATTTTCACGACGCAGGCTATCACACGGCCATCGCGGGCAAGTGGCAACTACTAGGGGCAGACCAGTACTCGAAGCAATTCCGCGGCAAGGGGACCTGGCCGCAGGACACAGAATTTGACGAAATCTGCCTCTGGCAGGTCGACAAAATGGCCGAACGCTATCACGCGCCCGGACTGTGGATCAACGGCGAGAATCAACAGTTCGGTGACGACCAGTACGGCCCCGAGATCTGCGCGAACTTCCTCATCGACTTCATGAAGGCCCATCAGGACGAACCCTTCTTCGTCTACTACCCGATGATCCTCGTGCATAATCCGTTTGTGCCGACTCCCGACAGTGCTTCGCTGACAAGCAAGAAACGACAACAGAACTTCGAGGACATGGTCGCCTACATGGACAAACTGGTCGGGCGCATCGTTCAGACGACCGAAGACCTGGGGATCGCGGAGCGGACGCTGATTCTGTTTACCGGCGACAACGGCACTAACAAGGAGATCACGTCGACCCTCAATGGCCGCGAGATCCAGGGAGGCAAGGGACTGATGACGGACGCAGGCACGCGAGTCGCACTGGTCGCACAATGGCCGGGAGTCATTCCCGAGGGCCAGGTCACCGACACGCTCGTCGACTTCTCCGACTTCCTCCCGACAACGCTCGAAGCGACCGGGCAAGCTATTCCTCTGGGACTGGACGGGCAGAGCTTTCTCCCGCAGTTGCGAGGCGAGCGGGGAATGCCTCGCGAGTGGATTCACATGTACTACTGCCCCCGCCCCGAGCAGACGCCCCCCCAACAGTTCGTTCGCGACCAGCGATGGAAACTCTATGCCGACGGCCGGTTCTTCGACGTCGAGGCAGATGTGTTGGAACAACACCCTCTCGGAGACCTGGAAACCGGCAGTCCGGAGGCCACCGCTCACACAAAGCTGAAGCAGGCCCTTGCACAGTTTCCGTCGATGGGACAATCATTGCTGGACTTCGGTGAGACTTCCAACGAGTGAAGTCTCTCAGTCATCTTCAGGCGACGTGACTTCAACTCTCACGGACAGGTTCACCATGCTCGGACGATGCTTCGCGTTCTCGATTCTCTTTCTGGTCTTCGGGCCAGCGGTTGCTGACGACGTTGCAGAGAGCTCGCTGCGACTGACTCTTCCGCCGACGATGAATGCGGTCGTTGGCCAGGAGATGGGTCTGTACTTCGACAACATCGTCCTGACACAGTCGCCGGACGAACTGCAGTTTGATGTGACATGTGATATCGGGACGCTGTCACACAACTGCTGGACGGTCACGCCTTCTGCTGACCAAGTCGGTCTGCACGAGTTCACGGTAAGCGTCAGCGATTCGCACGGCGTTCAACAGGGACAGGGGGCACTCACTTTGCAGGTTGTGCCCGCCGATGCGCGGGCGGGGGAGTCCGTGACTCTTCTGATCGTAGGAGACAGCCTGACGCATGCGACGGTCTATCCGAACGAACTGGCGAGACTCCTTGGCGGACAAGGGAACCCGGACTGGTCGATGCTCGGCAGCCATCGCCCCGACAGCGCAACCGCAGGAGTCGCTCATGAGGGCTACGGCGGCTGGACCTGGCAACGCTTCGCCAATCACTACGAGCCCGATCCCGACGGCACTTACAAGAAACGCAGCAGTCCGTTCGTCTTCCTCGGTGAAAACGGGCAACCTCAACTCGATGTCGACCGCTTCTTCGACGAAGCGTGTGACGGCGAACGTCCTGATACGGTGTTCTTCCTGCTCGGCATTAACGACTGCTTTGGAGCGAACCCTGATGATCCAATCGCGATGGATGTCCGCATCGATGCCGTCCTGATGCACGCGGACACAGTCCTGGCCGCCTTCCACGAGGCGGCTCCCGAGGCTGAGTTGGCGATCTGCCTGACGCCGCCGCCCAACACCAGAGAGTCTGCCTTTGAAGCCAACTACAGAGGAGCCTACCACCGCTGGGGCTGGAAGCGGATCCAACATCGCCTCGTCGAAAGAATGCTCGAACACTTCGCGAATCGGGAGGATGAGAAACAGTTCCTCGTTCCGACTGAGTTGTTCATCGATCCCGAGAACGGCTACCCCGAGAACAACGCCGTCCATCCGAACGAAGTCGGCTATCATCAACTCGCCACCAGTATGTACGCCTGGCTCAAGTCTCGGTGACGACTGTCAAGCGATGATCTCGTGAATCGGATTGCCGTGGTCGATGTCCAGACGTTTGCGACCGGGGATTTCGAGCTTGCGGGAGTCGAGGCCGAGCTGATGCAGGATCGTTGCGTGGATGTCGGTCACGTAGTGGCGATTCTCGACGGCGTGGAAGCCGATCTCGTCGGTTGCTCCATGGACGATGCCTTGTTTGAGTCCGCCGCCGGCCATCCAAACGGTGAAGCCGAAGATGTGATGGTCCCGTCCATCGGAACCCTGTGTCCCTGGCGTGCGACCAAACTCGGTCGCAAAGATCACCAGTGTGTCGTCGAGCATGCCGCGACGATCGAGGTCTTCGAGCAGTCCGCCGATCGGCTGGTCAACCGCCAGGGCGTTGCCTGAGTGATTCGCTTTGAGTCCTCCGTGAGCGTCCCACTTGCCGGCGCCGCCGGCACCGTGCTGAATCTGGATGAAGCGGACACCTCGCTCGACCAATCGTCGGGCAGCGAGCAATTGCATCCCGAAATCACGGCTGTGTTCCTGGTCCAGCCCGTAGAGTGACTGCGTTTCTGCTGTCTCTTTCGAGAATTCGACGACCTCCGGGATCGACCGCTGCATACGGAATGCCAGTTCGTACGAGGCGATCCGCGCGGCCATCGCCGGGTCATCCGGATACTCCACGCCCCGTAACGCATTCAGGCGATCGATGAGATTCCTGCCGACGGCCCGTGCATCCTCCGGAAATGGTCGCTGAGGCTGCGAGAAGTCGAGTGGATTCTCAGGATCAACGCGAACCGGGACCGCATCGTGAGCCGGACCGAGATAATGTCCATCCCGCTTGTTCCAATACTCACGGTTCCCCATTGAGATGTATTGGGGGAGGTTGTCATTCAGCGACCCCAGTCCATAGTGCACCCAGGCTCCCAGATTCGGAAAGTCTCCATCGTTCTGATGACGTCCGGAATGGAACTGTGTCTGGGCGCCGTGATTGCTGTCGGTCGTCCACATCGAACGGACCACAGCCAGTTTGTCGACATGCGAGGCGATGTGCGGGAACCAGTCCGCGACCTCGATACCACTTTCGCCGTGCTTGCGGAAACCGACCTGAAGCGGATAAAGCACGTTTCGCTGGCCACCGTTGGCGTCCGGGACAACAAGTCGCTCGATCGCCAACTTCTTGGGGTCCTGAGTATCAGCGAACGGGGTCTCTGCAATCGTTTTGCCACCATACTCGGTGATTTTGGGTTTCGGATCGAAGCTCTCCATGTGGCTCACTCCGCCATTCATGAACAGCCAGATGACGCTTTTCGCCTTCGGGACCGAGTGAGGCTCGCCAGTCGGGGGAGACCATGCATGCGTGCCCGCCTGACTCTCTCGATGCAACATCGCACCCAGCGCAAGTCCGGTGAAGCCCATGCCCACGTCAGCCAGGAACGTGCGACGGTGTAAATGATTGTGCCGTCCAAAGTTCATCCGATTTACCTCGTTGTCTCCCGGGTCATCGAAGTGTCACGAAGTCATTATGGTTCATGAGAGCCCAAACGAGATTCGCACGAGGGCTTTCGGACGTCGCGTCCGGCAGGGCTCTCCATTCCGCGAGTGCCGCCATGCTCGCTTCCATCTCCTCGTCTTTCGGCTCGATGCCTAGCAAAACAGAGAAAGCATTGCGAACAAATGCAGCGTCATCATCCACATCGTTGAAGAGTCGTTCCGAGATTGGTCCCATCGCGTCGAGGACCTGCTGACTGTTCGTCAATGCGAGGGCCTGTTGAGGAACGACGCTTTGCTCTCGACGGTAGCAGTCCTTGACAAGTGCTTCGTCGAACGTGGTGAGGAACAGGTTGCGGTCGTTGTTTGAGTGGAAGAAGTACAAGCTGCGACGGTGGGAGTCTGCCTGCTGAGTCGCGGGGATCGGTGGTCCGCCCATCGTGGGATCGAGCGTGCCGGCGAGAGACAGAATCGAGTCACGGACCACCTGTGACTCCAGACGGATCGGCACACGTCGCCACCAATACCGATTGTCCGGATCGATTGCGACGTTTGCCTCAGCGTTCGCTGAGGAGGAACTCATGCGGTAGGTCGCCGATGTCACGATGAGGCGATGTAGATGCTTCATGCTCCAGTCGTTGTCCATCAGTTCTGCGGCCAACCAGTCCAGCAGGGCCTGATTCGTCGGCGGAGACCCGTTGCGGCCAAATTCGAACACTGTCGCGACCAATGGTTCACCCATGTGCCGGGTCCAGATGTGATTGGCTGCCACGCGAGCGGTCAACGGATTGCGGGAATCCGTGAGCCACTTCGCCAAAGCCGTTCGACGGCCGGTGCTCTTTGGCGAAAACTTGACGGTGGGATCGTCTTTGCCAGAGAACATAAACCGTGTCGGGGTCCACTGGGCCCCGACGAGCGGAGTGAACGTCTCATCCTCACCGATCTCGGCTGCGAGACTTTCTTCGGCTTTCCCAACAGCTTCCTGAGCCGTTTTGACTTCCTTTTCAATCGCCTCTTTCTTGTCATCCGCTGCCTGTGATCGCCGCAACTCAGCATCGGCCAGTTTGTGCTTGGCAGAGGCAACTGCCAACTCCCGTTCGGCGGTGACAGCAGCGGTTGTTCGTTCGCGGAGGGCTTCCGCCTCCAGACCTTCCCATGAGCCACGCATCGCCTCGGCCCGCCGCTGAACGCTGGCCAGTTCCGCGTTCGCGACTGCGACGTTGAGTTCGGCCAGTCGCAACTCTCCACTGGTCTCTTGTTCTGCCTCGCCTTCGGCTTCCTCAGTTGAAGCGAGTTGTTCTTGCGCCTGCCGCCGTTTTGACTCAGCCGCTTTGAGTTTCTGTGTCGCCTGATCGATGTAGGCCTCCAGCACCCACGGTCGACGTGCGGGGTCCCAAGCCTCATCCGGTAGCGGGACTGGTTCAATGTCCAAATTGGCGAATGCGAGGACCTCCGGGACGCCCGGCGCGATGACGGTTGACGTGTCGGGATTCTTCGCCTCACCTCGAACGTAGCGATACGTCGGTTCATCCGGCAGGCCGTCGAACACCCGGGGGATACCGTCCTTTTCCAGATCGAGTTCGCCCGGCACCAGATCCAGACGCACATGGTACGGTTCGAAAAAGGCTCTCATCCGATAGAAGTCCGTCTGTTCAAACGGATCGTACTTGTGATCGTGGCACTTGGTGCAGTTCATCGTGAGGCCAAGGAACCCTTTGCTCACATGTTCGACCGTTTCCTCCATCCACTGCGGGCGGTTGAACAGGAAGTAGTTGCGAGCGAGATACCCGCTGGCACGCAGTTTGTCGAGATCGTTGGGATAGAGTTCGTCAGCTGAAAGCATCAGCCGAACCATCTCATCGTACCCGAGGTCTTCGTTCAACGACTCAATAATCCAATCGCGCCAATGCCAGATGTGGTGCTGACTGTTCCGCAACTGCTGACCGAGCCCCCACCAGTCGCTGTATCGCCAGATGTCCATCCAGTGCCGCGCCCAACGCTCGCCATGACGCGGATCGTCGAGCAGACGTTTGACGGTCTGTTCATACCAGTCAAGCGATTCGTCACGCAGACATTCAGCAATCTCGTTCGCAGTCGGCGGAAGTCCAATGAGGTCGAGCGACAACCGCCGCAACAGCAACAGCCGAGATGCCTCCGGTTGTGGTGTGAGACCTCGTTCCTCATGTTCTCTGGCAATAAATGCGTCGATCGGATTCCGGACCCAATCCATTTTCTCGACAACGGGCACTTCCGGTCGCACGACTTGTTGAAAGGCCCAATGCTGGCTCGGATCGTCTTCCGGTTTCTCATCCGCGGGACCGACGGCTCCGTTTGAAATCCACTGCCTCAGCAGTTCGATCTGTTCCGCAGACAACGGCTCCCCCTCGTGCTCTGGAGGCATGCGCTCAGCCATGTTCGCTGCCGACACACGTGCCAGCAGGAGACTGTTCTCAGGGTCTCCCTGAGCAATTGCTCCCCCCTCAATCATCAGCTCAACTGTATCGAGTCGCAGTTCGGCTTCCTGTTTGAGTCCGCCGTGACAGGAATAGCAGCGTTCCCGGAGGAGGGGCTTGATCGTTTTCAGGTAGTCGTCGCGCTCGTCCGCGATCAGGAGATTGGTCCCGATGAGCAAGAACAGGGCCACAAGTAGAGCGGGGGACACGGGGAGAAAGCGAACAATTGGAGTCCGCCCTGGAGTGATTACAGACATCTGACTCACGACCCCTCGATCAGAAGAGCGGGTGACGGGGGTCGAACCCGCGACATTCAGCTTGGGAAGCTGACACTCTACCACTGAGTTACACCCGCAGAGATGTCATTGTACCGTGGAACTCGACTGGTCGACAAGCATTTGTTGGGGAACTACAGTTCCTCGAATGTGTTATTGAGAAGACGCTCGAAATCAGGCTGAGGGGGAGCGCCGATGGAGTTGGCTCCCAATGCTGCCCCGCTTAGACCCCTCACCCTGCTTCACTACGCTTCGCTTGAGAAGCATTCCCTCCCCCACAGGGGAGAAGGGAAGATGTAAAGGAGAGAGTTCGTGTTTGGACCGGTTCAACCCACGCCTTATGACCTGACGTTCTCGCTGTTCGGGATTCCGGTGCGGGTGATCGCATGGTTCTGGCTGACTGCTGTGATTCTCGGGTTCAGTTCTGTTCATATTGGGCCAGAGTATCTGCTGGCGTGGGTGGCGATCGTGTTTGTCTCGATCCTTGTCCACGAGTTGGGACATGCACTCGTCGCGGCTGCATTTGGGTATCCACCTCGCATTCTGCTGTACCACTTCGGGGGACTCGCCATGTACTCCCCCGGTTACAACTACACACAGTTCCGATCAATCCTCATCTCTCTCGCCGGTCCGGGAGCAGGATTCCTGCTAGCGGGACTGATTTTCTTCCTAGGTCGATCAGGAGTGCTCAGTTTTGCGAACGACAATTTATTGATGAAATTCGCGATTCTGCAGGCTTACCATGTCAACCTGTGGTGGGGCCTGATGAACCTGCTGCCGGTGCTCCCGCTCGATGGGGGCAATATCTGCCGCGATGTCTGTACTTCGATCAACGCACGTCAGGGAGAACGCTGGGCGACGATCATCGCGCTCGTGACTGCAGCGGGTGTTGCTCTTTACGCGTTCCAGTCGAGAGAGACATACATCGCGATCCTGTTTGGCTTCATGGCGTATCAGAATTACGAGATGCTGCAACGACGTTTTTGATTTGTCCCGTTTAGCCGCACATTTCAAATGTGCGGCTAAACGGGGTGTGAGTCACAACATGCGATCGTTGCTCAGAACCCGAGGCCGATGCCGGTCAGGACTCCCGTGCCGACAGTGCCGTCGGTGATCTCGAACATTTCGGGGAACTGATGGGCCCATTTCTTGTTCGGACCGGGACAGTATTGACGTCCGTTGCCTTCGATCCCTGCGACGGTCGGGATGCGGGCTGCGATGGATGCTGAGTGCAGGAATGAGTAGCCGGGGCAGGTGAGGTCCTGGACGCAGAGAAACATGCCGAACTTCTGAGCTGCTGCGGCTGCAAACAGGGCTTCCGTTTGTCCTTTACAGGCCTTGAGAGCCACGCCGGAGTAACCTTGCTCCTTCGCCAGGAGAAGGGCCTCATAGTCGATCAGCGACTCATCAATGACCACCGGCTTCTTCTTCGCGACTTCGTGCATTGTGTTGTCGGGATGTGACTTCAAATCACGATGCGTCGGCTGTTCGATGTACTGGATGCGGTCATAAGCCTGCGGCCTCTGCTCCTGAATTTTTGCGAGAAAGTCGAGCACGTACTGTTCGTTTTCGCACTTCTCGTTGAAATCCAGCGAGTAGAACCACTGATCGCATCCACGTGCAGCCTCGGTTTCCGCAGCCACTGCATCCACTGCGAGCACACGTTGGACATCCCAGTCAAGATCGTCACCTGCCAGTTTGATCTTGAGGTGCGTCAATCCGTCTGCTGCGATCCAACCGGCCAGCGTCTCCGGCAGTTTGTCGCCCACAGGCTTCTCGACGTCCGCATCTGTCAAAGGATCGATGGCTCCGACCAGATGATAGAGAGGCATCCGCTCCTTCGGTTCGCGGAGCGTGTACTGGTCGAGGTACTCCCCTGCGAACTGATTATCGAGATACTCAGACAAGTCATGGCTCATGAAGTCAGCCGAGAGCGCGTTGTAACTGTTGACTTCATTGACCCGTCCGAACGCATCATGCAGGGCAGCATCGATGGGACTGGCCGCCACCAATTGTGCGAGCGCAGGCACCGGCTCTGCAAGCTTCATCGTTTCGGAGACGGTCTTCCCCAAATGGTGGTATTCGGCGGAGACATGAAAGACCAGATCGATCGGATGGCCCGACTCCGGAATCAACTCGAATAGCCGGAGAGCCCGTTCGGAGAAGTTCATCATGGCCTTCTCGGCATCGTCAGGCTCGACTTTGCCGGCCGGCCAGGCCCAGATGTTTCCGACCGGCATGCTGCCGAATCCCGTGGCGTGGTTCCCATCCTCGTTTTCGACCGTTACCTCAACGTTGATCAGTTTTGAGGTGGACATCACACGACCGCCAAACTTGAGCGGCGTCCTGAAGGGACAGGGATCAAAAGAGATGCGTGTGTCAATGACACGGATATCAGACGGCTTGGACATGACCTCGCGGTTGATTGAAGGGAGGAAATCGGCACAGCTCAATTTGCCGATTCTATGCAGAAAATCACTCTGAGTTCAATCACGCTTTCCACGTAAAAGACCTGTTTCGAAGACAGCAAAAACCGGACCTTGACCCTGATTTGCCGTCTGCCATACAGTCCGTCCGTGCACGGTCGGAGATCGTGAGAACGTGGCTGCGACGCGACCGGAATCGGCCCCTGTCATGGATGTGACTCAAACTCCCTCCCCCCTGTTTGGCCCGCTCGTCTCTCCCCGGTTCATCGATGATGAAACGGATGACGAGTTGCTGCCCGATCCAAGTCCGAGAATGGCAGCGGATCGTTCAGAGTCGGAGGCTCCGCTTCTTCCAGTCTTGTCAGCCCCGACGAGAACGTATCTCTGTCCGGGCGAAAAACATCCTATCCCCCGTTCGGTTCATCTGGCTCGACTGGCGGCGTTCTATCCCAACTGCCGCTTGTGCGAACATCGCGCGGATACGGGACATCTTCCGCGATCCATGATCGGCCGGCTCGAGCAGACCGCTCAGCGTGGCGAGCAGGTCTCTCCCTTTCAACGTGACGGGATTCGGGGGGCCTACCTGAATCAGCTGACCCGAAAGCTTGCAGGACGAATTGCAGCTGCGTTCGCAGAGCACCTTTGGAGCATTCGACCACTCCAGGGACGTCCACAGGCTACTGAGGATAATGACGACGTGCCAGTGACAACGCGTCGCCTGACCGGACCGACGGTCGTCATCGGTCAGGATGCACGTCCATCTTCGCCCGATTTATCAGTGGGGATCAGTGAGTCACTGCGTCGGATGGGTTGTGATGTCGTGGATGTGGGGCGTGTCAGTCGTCCTTGCTTTGCCTTTGCTGTTGATCATTTGCAGGCCCAGGGGGGATTGTTCATCACCGGAAGTGGATCTGCCGAATCGTGGACGGGAATTGATGTCGTCGGCCCGGGGGGCATCCCCTGGTCGATCCCGGGAACGCTGTCCGATATCGAACGACGCTACCATCGCGAGATCTCGCGTCCCACCAGACAGGGAGGGGCACAGCGCTATTTCGATGCGACCGTGCCCTACCGGGCAAGTCTGCTCAAGCACTACCAGACGGTGAGGCCTCAGAAGCTCGCCTGCTTTTGTGAGGATGCCACCATCGTCGAAACATTGAAGTCCCTGCTGGAACCACACCCGGCTGAGGTACATTGGCTTGACGATGCTAAACTTTCGCCGGGCGGTCGATTGTTGGCCCTGAAGACCATTTCCGTAGATCTGGGAGTGCTCCTGAATGAGGAGGGCACCGCAATCCGCCTGTTTGATCGGGACGGACGTCCCGTCTCCGAGCAACTGCTGCTGGGACGCGTTTTGAAGGCCGCGGTCTCGTCGAAGGACCCGTTTGTACCTGAGCAACACGACCAGGAGAGCGAGTCGATCGCCCTACGCATGCAGGATCAAACGTCGACAATCGGCGTCCAGTCTGGCGGGCGTCTCTGGTTTCGAGATGCCTTTCCACGCTGTGACGCCCTCATCACGATCGGCCATCTGCTGCAATCTCACCCGTCTGATGCCTGATTTCTCGGTTGTCAACCGAGCGACTCATGTTAGATTATCTGATTCGACAAAGTTGCTTCTGCCCGCTTGCGGCAAGGCTTCACAATACCAGTTGAACTGTCACATCCCGGCCTTCCACAAGAGAGGCCGTTCGACCAGACATCCCCGGAGGAAACGATCATGGCCAAGACCCAACGCAAACTGAAGAAAGCCAACCACGGCAAACGCCCCGCCAGTGCCCAGGCACGCCGCTCCAAGCGCAAGGGGATCAAAACCTGAGACGAGCAGTGATGCTCAATCTCGAAACAACGAAAGCCCGCCGAACCCGGCGGGCTTTTTCTATTTTCCACTGGAAATCTCCGACATGGAAGGGCGAAACTCCTGCCGAGCCGCATCTTCGATGCGTCGCTAAGAAAGACAATCCCGCCGATTCTGCTTCGACGGTGCACTAGCTGGTGCTCAGCCCTCGACTGCGCCACCCCCCCTGCGGCAGGCAACCAACTGCCACGACCAACAACTGCGATGCACAGAACAATCCCAGCATCGCGAGTCGACCTTCGGTGAACCCGTACGAATGCAGACCAACGTTGAGTTCGTTGACGCCGAACCAACTCCAGCTGACCACGATATTCCCGAGGACCGTCAACACTGCCAGGCCACGCGACTTGACCATGCCGCCCCAGCGAGCGTGAAGGACCAAGGCATTCCAGAGGACGATGATGAGGGCTCCATTTTCCTTCGGGTCCCAACCCCAGAAGCGGCCCCAGGAGTCATCGGCCCACAAACCGCCCAGCACCGTGCCGAAGAAGCTGAAGAAGATCGCGAAGCACAGCACACCGTAGTTCATACGAGTCAGCGTTTGCTCTTCGTCCGAGGAGAGCGACTTCGTCAGGACGCCACGCAAGATCGTCACCAATCCTAACAGACCAGAGACATAGGTGGCCGCGTAACCCAGGGTTACACACACGACATGCGTCGCCAGCCAGAACTGTGTGTCAAGTACGGCTTCGAGGACGCCGAACGTGTCGCCGTCCATGGCCAGTCCGTGTGCAATCCGCAGTGTGAGGAATCCGGTCACCGCAGCGATCACATTGCCGACCCCCAACCGGTAGACCATCTCCAGACCGATGCCGAACAGCACGCCTGCCCAGCCGATGAACACGGCGGACGAGTACAGATTCGTCACCGGTGGACGCCCGGAAATGTAGATTCTCCCGATGATCGCAAGGGTGTGCAGGACGAAGGTCGTCACGATGACCCAGAACGCTGCATTGTTGAGTGGTCGTGTCCACACGAGCCAGCTCATCGCGACCAGCACGAACGCGACCACGTAGATCCAGGATGCCAAGTTAAAGGGGGCGACACCGTTGTAGTATGCCTCGAAGTCAGCCGCCTTAAGGTCCACAACTTTGGCGGAATTCGGGGGAGTGAGCTTCTCGATCGTGACCGACTCAAGCAGGTCGCGGTACTCGGCGACAGCCGTATTGAAGGCGGACGCATCACCTTTTGCATGAGCAGCGAAGATGTCTCTCAGATGTGCAAATGCGGGAGGCATCTCACGGCCGAGTCGCTCGTCCATCGTGGCGTAGATGCTGGCCAGCGGATAGGAGACCCAGTCCGCTTCCTGCATCTCAGCGAATGACTGTTCGCTGCGTTCGACATGCGTGGGCACAGCGAGAGGGAACCCCAGTCGCGGAATCCCTTCGTTCGCCTGCTCCATGAAAGTCTTCACCGCCATCAACTGCTGAATCGCCTCCGTCTTGTTAGCCTGCATGTCCTCCTGAGAGGGAAGGGGGGGCGTCAGATCAGCCAGATCGCGGAAACCGGTTTGCAGTCTGTCGTAGAGACTCACCTTCCGCTGGAGTTCCAGCTGTTTGCGTTGAATGAGCGTCAGCGAACTCTGATCCGCTTCAACCGCGGCTTCGAGTTGCGGGCGCATCTCGCTCCACTTTTCCTGAAACTCGGCCAAACTGTATGTCCATGATCCCGGTCGGCGTTCGAGTCCCAGCAAGTCGACCATCTCGACTGACTCAATCCGGAAGACCTGATGCTCGGCCGCCTCTATCGGCTTCGCAATCACATCAAGCAGCCAATTCACTGCTGATTTTGATCGTTCTTTGCCGTCCATGCGGTCGTGCTTGAACGTCTGTCGGTCGGAGAGTGCAATCAGTGCGTTGCGGGCCAGTGAGTCGAACGGTTGCGGACGCCCATGATCGATCACGGGAAGTTCACCAAAGGCGGCGATGTCCGGATCACCTGACTTCGGCCTGCGAGGTGAGGCGAACATGGCGATGAACATCGCAGTCAACACGACCGAGATCACCGGCACCAGCCACCTTCGTTTGTCCATTTTCAGACTCGTGGGTGCCTTGATTCCGTCCGGTGACTCGACCTTACGCATCTGGTCAAAGGCGGACAGACGACGGCTCAGGAACCGCAGCAACGTCAGGGTGAATTGGGCCAGCATGCCCACCACCACGATCATGCAGGCCACGTAGGGGACCATCCAGCCGGTGTTGCTGACCACCTGCAGGGTCGTCGCCTCCTTGGACTGCGAACTCGGCAGCGATCCCGCCGGATGAAAGCTGCTTTGATAGAATGTCTCTCCGCCGTACCGCAACGGGTTGTTCATCCAAACCGGATATTCGAATGTCGAACCCCGTTCGCTGTCAGCGATTTTGAGGATCGACCGGTAATCACGCGGACTGCTGGTGCCTGCGTAGTCGTTCTTCTGCACGTCCACGAGCGTGACCTCGTATGGCTTATACAGTCGTTTGAAGCGAAGTGACACGTCGTACTCACGGCCGTCGACGTCGATCGTCTGATCTTCCCCGAAGAAGTACGGGGGCTTCATCCACACGCTGGCGACGTATGTCCCCAGGCTCTCACCGGTCGACTTGTTCAAGAGCTCGATATAAGCCGAGGGATGATCCACGGTCGCTTCCGTGTCTGTCCCCGATGTCGGTTTGACCTCGACTGCTGCAAAGCGTTTACCGACGCCATCGGTCACGGGGTTCTCGAAGTCGGGATTCTTCGCGAGGAAACCTCGTTCGCCGTCGAGCCGCTGCAAGTCCGAGTTGGGAAAGTAATCGACGACTCGGACATCGAAGGGAAGATGATCGTCAGACAGCGTCGCTCCGGTCTCCAGCAGCCGCGCCGGGATGATGGTATGTACGTCCTGCGACTCGTCCGACTTGTCGACAACCGCCAGTTCGACCGTGCGGATGTCTTCGCTGTACTGAACGGTTTGCCCTTCCTCGATCAGCATGCGGCTTTCGACGTGAGCAGTCCCCACCAGCACGTCGAAGACCATCATGAGGCCGATGCCCCCGTGCAACAGAACGATCCCGCCCCGCTTGCGGAACACAAGGATACATCCCGCCAGGAGGATGAGCGCAGCGAGCGTCGCCTTCAGCACCTGATACAGAATCCGCATCGACGAGTCGTCAAATGGACCGACGACGAACGTGCTCAACTCGACCAGTGCAAACAGACCCGCTGTGCCGGCGAGCAGCCAGCGCACGTTTCGCTGACCTTCGGCCGTGTTAAATGCATAGACCGTCGACAGACCCGTCAACGCCAGAAGCGAGACCTGCATCACCTTCCAAAGCACGTCATAGCTTAGCCAGGTCTCCGATTGCAGGCCGTCCGGGTTCGACCCGCTCTTGATGACGAGCGTGGTCACGAGGCAGCCAAACAGAATCGTCGCCCAGCCGATTGCCAGCCGCGCGCCTTTGGCCTGCATCTTGAAGCGGACCGCGTGGGCTGCAAACAGATTGAGCATCATCACCGCCCCGATCGTCCAGCCTTTTGGAAACCAGATGCCCAGCCACGAGGGCAAATCGGGTGGATTTCCCGAGCAGAACGCGGGAGGAACGAAGATCTGAAAATCAATCCAGGTAAACAACTCACCAGGATGAATCCATGGGAAAGCCGAGGAAGTCAGCCGTGTGAAGTCGATCCGGAAGTACTCGTTGATCACCGCCCAGATGTCCTTGTCGACCTGGGCCAGGGTGCCGGCAAGGACAATGAAGATGGACAGTGCAAACAACACGACCGTCAACTTGAGCGAGGCCAGTGGGGTCAGGACCTGACGGGCCGCAGACAGAAAGGATGTCTCCTCCGTTGTTATTCGTGAGGAAACTGAGTCTGACTGGATGTCCTTCTCAACCGTTGCCATTGCGGCTACCTCGTTTGTGTCTCTGAATTCGGGCGTCCAAACGTTCAGCAGTCGGAAGCCATCATTTCGGGAACTTCACAGACGTCACGAACGCCTCGAAATTCTCAAGTTCCCGTTCGGCCAGAGTGGGGTCTCCCATCATTTTGAAGAACCAGCTCTGCCCTCCCATCGGGACGATCACCGCCACGATTGTTTGTTCCTCGCTGACAAGATTGAACAACCGACCCGTAGTGCCGTCGACATTGAGTTCCTGAGACGTTTCATTGATTGTTTCCTGCGTCACATCTTCGAGACCGATCTGCCCTCGCCAGCGATTGACATTCGAGAGTTCATCCCCTCCTGCCATCATCGCACTGATATCAAGGGATTTGTCGCCATCTGTCACGGCAAACGAAGCGGCTCGCATCGAGGAGGCCTTGCCGGCCTCCCAGTTCTCGGGAGTATCAAAAGTCAATGTCGATCCGGATGGTTTCGGGGATGTGACGGCTGTCTCTCCGGCAGGTTTGGAAGATTCGGCAACGGCTGGTGTCTCGGGCAGAACGACCGCCCCCAACATCCGGGCGTCCTCGACCTCGTCCGTCTTGCCCTTGAGGTCGACCAGCGTCACCTGTTGACCGTTGGCCAACAGTGCACTCAATTCACCTCGCTCTTTCGCAGCTGCGACCCAGTCCTCGCCTTCCATTGGCCCCAAGCCGAGTTGCCCCCGCCAACGGTCGATGTTCTGGCGCACGTATTCGTTCCGGTCGTCGCCGAAGACGGGCAGCTTGATCACGCTGACCTCTAATGGAGGATCGGTCCCATCAACTGTCAGAGTTGCGAATCTCATCGCGGAGCCTGGCTCTGCAGACCAGCCTTCTGGCAAGGTCCATGTCGGTTCACCAGAGGCAAAGTCCAGCGACTCCATCAGTGATTTGAATTGTGGCTCGACAGCAGTCACGGCTTCTGACGCCCCTGACATCTTGAAGAACCACGCCTGCGGGTTCCCGGTCTGCGCCGGATCAGCCGACGCGCGGGAAAGGGCGACTGGCGTGTTCTCTTCCTTCGGGACGGAATATTGTGTGATCGACTCCTGACTCCCGCAGCCTGCCAAGACTACCAAAAGGTTCATCAGTAGAGTCGAGCGATTCAGCTTCAAGGGAAAACAACAATGTTCGCGGAGCGGGGATCGCATCAGAAGCTCTAGGGGTGAGAATCGGAGGAGGGACAGCATCGACCAGCCGCAACCTTATGTGTCCCAGTCATTTACCGCACATCTGCACAGGCAGGTTGACGACCGGGAGAATTCATTCAGGGGCGACAACTCATTATAGGTCTGCCAACCATGAAAAGTACACTTCCCCAACGACTCACTTCTGATCCATCCGTGCTTTCCTCGGACACAGACGACGTGGAATCCGGGAAGCGAGATGTGACCGCAGATTGAATCGCTGAACGTTTGCATTCAAACGTCAATCCTGCACAGGCGGGGGATCCAGGCCAACTTTGAAGATTGCAGCACGTCAGAGGTCACGATGTGTGCTCACTGGATTCCCGCGTGCGCGGGAATGACGGAAAGGAAGCGATTCAGCTGGACGCTCTGTTCCCATTCGTTCCTGCCTGAACATTGCACAGGCTGAGGTTTGGCACGCGATCTGCAATTCCTCTTCATCCGGACAATGGTCATTGTCCCCATGAGTCCTCGACTCAAACGAAATCCCCCGCGACCTCAACCTTTCAGGCAGAAAACCGGGAAATTCCTCGCCAGCAAGGATTCGCCAGCGAGAGACCCATTTGTAACTTTTTCTGCTGACCGGTTGTAAGAACGACAATTGAAGGCAAGGAGGCCTTGATGCTGAGCCGTGCTCTCCGTCGAATTCTCGACACCCCTCTTTTCGCCGTCCGGCGATCCCTGCACGCGCCTCAGTCTCGCTGACTCTCTTCCCGATCCCCAACCCAATCCCCTTCATCAGGACGCCTGAGTGTCTCAGGACGAGGACACTTGGCACGTCCCACACACTTCCCACGGCAAGGATGCCCACAGACAGGACTGTCTGGGGATGATCTCCGCTGAACGCTCGAATGGAGTCGACCATGATGACTTCCGCCATCCCCGCAGCCATCCTCTCCATGGCCGCCATCACCGGACAACCACGAGGCGAAGTGCTGGACTTCAGTGCCACCTGGTGCGGTCCTTGTCAGCAAATGGCCCCGATCGTTTCCAAGCTGGAACGGCAGGGCTACCCGATTCGCAAAGTGGACGTCGACACCAACCGGGCCCTCGCTCAAAAGTACGGCATCTCCAGCATCCCGGCCTTTGTACTTGTCGTCGATGGTAAAGAGGTCACTCGGATCGTGGGAGCCGTCTCGGAACAACAACTCGTCGGTATGCTCAGTCAGATCCCCAGCGACCCTCCCGTCATGACAGCTCAGAGCGAGACTTCAGGTCCGAGTCGATCACGACAGTCAGAAACTCCCCGTCGCTCTCGCGAAGAAACCTCCATCCAGCCAGTCATGGCCTTAGCTGAGGATGAACCACATTCCACCACTTCCGAAGATAATGAGAGACCATCTGCTCGGGGACTCATTGGAAAACTTTTCAATCGCGGTGAAACAAAGGAGGCCTCAGAAACTCCGGAGGTCGTCCGAGGCAACATCGACACAGAGCAAACGCAACAACAGAACGTCCTGCCCATCCGCAACCCGGTTGAAGCCAGTGTCCGTCTGCATGTCACCATCAATGGACAGACACAAGTCGGCTCCGGCACTTCGATCGAGAGTCAGGAGGGACAGACGATTATCACCACCTGTGGCCACTTGTTTGACGGCTGGAACGATCGTTCGAAGATCGAAGTCGACCTGTTTCTGAACGGCGAGGTCCAGCGGTATGTCGGCCGCATGATCCAGTACGATATCAACGCAGATGTCGGTCTGGTCGCCATCCCCACGGATACAATCGTGCCGACAGCTGAAGTCGGTCCAGCAAACGCCCGTCCGCAGGTCGACCAACCGCTGATCACCATCGGCTGCAGCGGTGGAGCGACTCCGACTCAGGAACGGGTTCAGGTCACGGCCCTCAACTACTTTGAAGGACCGGACAATATCGAATGCACCGGAGTCCCGGTTCAGGGACGATCAGGAGGGGGTCTGTTCAATCGACAGGGACAGCTCGTTGGATTGTGTATCGCTGCAGACGCGGAACGTCAACGGGGCGCTTATGCAGGATTGCTGGCCATTCACGACCTGCTCGCTTCAACAGGCATGTCCGACCTGTATCAGCAGGCCCCCCAGGCGACGCCTGCCGTGGCGGTCGCCCCTGCGACAACTCTCGCTGAGACTGCTGCTCCCGTTACGAACACTCGTCAACTCACTGCCTTCGACAGTAATCCCCAAGCGACGCCCGACGCGGCACCTCCTCAGACGAACGGCGGATTCGACCCGTTCGCCTCGAACACAGCCTCTGAAGCACCTCGTACTGCAGAGGTCATCGTGATCGTGAATCAACCGGATGCCCCCAGCAAAGTCGTGATCATCGATCATCCGAGTGAGAAATTTCTGAGTTACCTGGATGGACAGATCGCTGCCCGTCAGACCCCCATGCAAACCAAACGGGTGTCGTCGGACAATCCAGCGTCCTTTCGGACCAGCAGCCGATTCACGATTCCCGGACAGGATGACCCGTTCGTCGCCAGCATTGCAAACGTCAACGATCGTTCCCGGGATGCGTCCTGGCAGCCAACGTCACTGGCTCGCCCGTTTCAGCCTCAGCTGTACATCCGCTCGGCAAACACGCGGACTGACAAGTGACCAACATGACGGGGTGAGAGGCGACCGACAGGTCCGTTCACGATGAACATTGCCCGGCCATGATGGCCCACACACCGTCTACAGCCAACATCCGTTATTGATTGACGATACCTTGTGGCTAACCGATCTCCGAGGCGATCTCCGCGATGGCAGCCGTGTCGAGCACGAGGTGATTGGACTCGAACAGACCCTTGATTGCCGCTTTGTGGACCTTCATTTTGGTGCCGCCGACGCCGATGGCTCCATAGCAGGTGATCCCTCCAATCTCTTTCGCCTTGTCGGTAACACCGATGCCTTCCAGACCCACCGGCGGGACGGCGTTGAGATCAATCGCGACCTTCAGCCCCCAGAGACCCTGCCACTGGCTTTCTGACAGAAATTGCACACCGGATGCTCCGGCTGCAATGAGCAGCTCGACTTCGGTGATTGCTGATGCGAGTGCCTCCCCCGTGGATCCGACTGGTTCGACAATCGCTTCCTCAACAACAGTGCGAATGGCATCACAAGTTTCGGCAGCACGATCAACCGACCGAGACCCGATCCGCACATGGGCTCCCTTCATGGCGAGGATTTGAGCGGCCCGATGCCCGACCGGTCCGGTCCCCCCCAGCACGAGGGCGGTGACGCCCTTCAGGCTCATGTGACGAGCAGCTGCCTGCACGGCTGCGGCTGCCGTCGTGTTGGAACCGTTCGAGTCCATCATCACAGAGACGCGCATCGGGCCGAAGAACGTCTTCGTCACTTTCTCAAGGACTGCTTCACCGGATGCAACATCGCTTCCTCCAACGAAGATGGCGGTGTGTTTCAACTCGTCGGGACCGCGAGTGAAGATGGCACCATGCACCAGCGATGTGACATTCTCCGGGGTCACGCCTCCGTATGCGAACACCTCGTCTGCCCCTGCATCCACTGCGACGACACGATCGAACGTACTTGGGAGAGGATCGGTGTCGAATTGAATCAGGATATTCTTCATCGGAAGTCTGTCCATGTGAGAAAGCACCCCAGCTGCCTGAAGCAGCCGGGGTGCTGGAAATCTTGCAATGACGCGCGTCGATCGTTTACACGCCAGAGAACGGATGCTTGGCCGAGTCCTTCTTGGAGACGACTTCGTCAGCAGAAGGATCGTCCTTCAAGGCTCGCTGAATCGAGAGCTTGGTGGCTTCGTAGTTGTACTCGAAGATCTTCTTATCGTCTTCGGCTTCCCAGTGGATGAAGACACCACACACGATCACCCAGTTATCGCACTGATCCTTCGGAATCGTGCCATCCGCAACGCAGTCGGCAACCGCCTTCGCGACCGCGTACTGAGCGGGACCGAACATCTGGACGGCCTGTTTGGCGCCCTTGATCGTGACCTTGGTGACCATCACCGTTGAAGGCTTCACAGCGAGATTTGGTTCGAGCACGGCCAACAGGTTGCTGTGACCCTGAGTTTGCTGAGCGAGGGCATTTGCGAACGCCACGCCGGTCGGACCGTCCTTATCACCAATCAGAAGGTCGATGTGTGCGACTTCATTTCCATCGCCGACCAGTGCTTCGCCAATATGCATCGCCATGAGTATGCTCCCTTGTTATTTGTCCTGAACGTTTTCATGATAGAGGCTGGTCGTCAGCCAAGTGGGCCCCAGCTTCGATGACGTCTTCCGAAGTCGTGTCTTATCAACTCTCTGCCGTGAATTCCACCCTCCGCCCCCGCTGACGACATGCCTCGCCGAACCACCGCATCGAAACCGCCAGCAAATGCAGGCAGCGGGGAGGGTGCGCCTGCGGCCGACGTGATCATCGTCGGCGCCTCAGTCCGCTCAGCGGCCTTCTCGACGATTCGAGCGGGACTTCGTCCGCTGTGTATCGACCAGTTTGGTGATGCCGACCTGCAAGCAGTCGCTCCGGTCGTCAGAGTCGAAGATTATCCCAACGGAATCATCGCAGCCCTTGAAAAATTGCCCCCACTCCCGGTCATTTACACCGGAGCGATGGAGAATCACCCTTCGGTTCTGCGCGACATCGCCGCCCGTCAGCCCCTGCTGGGGAATGATGCCGACACGGTCGAGCGCGTCCGCGACCCGGTTCAGTTACATCGAATCCTGAGCAAATCGCACGTCCTTTGCCTTGATGTGCGTGACGAGCCTCACCCGCCTCCTACGGACGGACATTGGCTCCTCAAACCAAAGCACGGTTCAGGTGGACGGGGGATTACGGTCTGGAACGAAGAGGCGTCCAACTCGCCGACGCTGCAGGAACCACACTACTTTCAACGAAGAGCTGAAGGCACACCCGTCTCCGCCCTGTTTGTCGGGACGGATGACCCCGGGAGTTTGCGGTATGTCGGCCTGACACAACAGATGATCGGCTGCCCTGAGTTGAATGCGGGTCCCTTCACATGGTGCGGTTCAGTTGGACCGATCATTCTTGACCCCGGAGGCGAGATTCTCATTCGACGGACGGGAGCGGTCCTCGCGCATCGATTCGGACTGCGCGGCCTGTTCGGATGCGACTTTGTGCTTCAGACACCGACACAACCGTTGCTGACGGAAGTCAATCCGCGATACACGGCTTCTGTCGAAATACTGGAAGTACTCGCCGAGGCCAATCTCATGCTGGATCACTGCGAGGCGACCGGGATGACGCTCCCCGAGCATCGTGACCCACGAGTGCTGGTTGCTCCACGCGGAGCGGTGCTCGGGAAAATGGTCCTGTTCGCCGACCGGGATGTCGTCGCACCGGATACCTCCAGCTGGCTGCAAATGGGGCCTTACGGTCCGATCCCCGCGTATGCTGACGTCCCCACACAGGGGACCCTTCTTCCAAAAGGAAGTCCAATTTGTACGGTCCTGGCGGCCTCTGCAGAGACCGATCAGTGCATCGGCTACATGCGCCGGCGACTCGCCGAAGTGTCGACTGTGCTCACCGATCCATCGTAATCTCCGTGAGAGAACAGCACATTGGAGAGTGAATGTGCGTTGAATCGATCGACCTGCTGTGGAGAACCACAGGTGAGCTGCGTAATATGAAAGAGGATGATTTGCACCTCCAGAACGGCAGATTCTCATGCCTCAAGCCATTGCCAATCCGGACGATCTGCGACAGTTCGCCCAGCAACTCAAACAGTTTAACAACACACTGACCGATCAGGCCTCCATGCTGGCCTCGCGGCTCGAAGCACTCAGCGCTTCCTGGCGAGACCAGGAGAACAAAAAGTTCACCGAGGAATTCCAGCAGCACATGCGTCTGCTCGGTCAGTTCGTCGACGCAAACAATGCCCATATCCCGTATCTACTCAGGAAGGCGGAGCGGATTGATGAGTATCTCCAGCAGAGGTGAGACAGACCAGGGACTGAGAGTGATTTGAGGAGTGAACTCGACGAGGGGACAAGGAGAGGGGGAGACAATGAGAGTTCTCTGACACAAGATCCCCCTCTCTCCTTGTCCCCCACTCCCTGTGTCACCATTTCCAAACCCAAACATACATTCACCGGCCACCCGCAATGTCAACTGCCCGCGTCACTGACATCGCTGCCGTGCGAGCTTTCAAGGCTGCACTCATTGAGTTCGAGGAAGAAGCTTCCTCGACCCTTGAGATGATGCAGTTGCAACTGCATCGTACGATGGACTGGGTTGAGCACGAACAGCCGGCTTACTGGACCAAGCAGATTCAGATCGGGTTCGAAAAAGTCTCTCAGGCGAGGACGGCCCTCTCAACCTGCCAGATGCGCACCGTCGGCGGACGCAGGCCCGCGTGCATCGAAGAGAAACAGGCACTCGCCAAGGCTAAGCAGCGACTGCAGCTCTGTCAGGAGATGATGCCTCGTGTGAAGAAATGGGCCGTCAAGCTGGCGGATGAGTCCGACGAGTTTCGCGGCCGTTCATCAGCCTTCGCCCGTATCGTCGAGATGGACCTGCCCAAGATGATCGCTCTCATCGAGCGGACGGCCGCATCACTCGAACGTTACGCCGAGATCGCGCCAGGGCCCGCAGTCGAAGAGCTGCCACCACCCTCAACGTCTGCCCCAACAGCGTCACCGACCGAAGACAATTCGTGATCAGCGAGAATAACCATGTCACGACATGCCGGCGGGCTTCAATCTGGAATGGGTCGTCTCAAGGAGGCATGGGACGATCTGTCTGCGAAGTGGATGCAGACCCGCGAGTACTGGCAGGACGCCAATGCCCGTCGATTCGAGGAAGAGGAACTGCAACGGATCGCGAACGAACTGGAGCGAGTTCTCCCTGTAATCTCCCGGATGTCGCAGGTGATCGCGAATGCCGAGCGAGACCTCGCCGACAACAAACATTGACATTCACGCAGACAGCAACACCAGGACAAAACACGGATATCTCTCTTGAGCGATACAACGCGCCCGTCTGATACCTCACTGACTGTAATCACCGAACTGCTTCTCCGGCTGGAAGCGGACATCGCACAGCGTACGCAGTCCGAGCAGGCCTTTGTTTCTCAGTTTGGCTCCAGCATCGACCCGGAGCGTGAAGCTCTCGAACAAAAACTGTCGGACGTGGTCAACAGACAGTCTGTCCAGGCAGCCGAACTCCAGGAGCAGTTCGCATCGCGACGACGTGAAATCGAGTCGGAGCATCTTACTCAGCGGAACACCGTAAAATCGGAACACGAAGCGGAGCTCTCTCGTGTGCGTCGGGAGGCACAACAAGAGACTGACCGCGTTAACGCGCAACATGAAGACAGCCGCTGGGTCGCCACTTCGGTGCTTGACGAGACGGCTGACGAAAGCCCCAAACGGCAATTCGAGCGCGTTCGCCAGTCCCTCGACAAGTCCCTTGAACAACAGCAGTCTCAGATCGCCTCACTGCAAACTCAACTCCACGAAATCGCTGAATCGCGTGGGTGGTCAGTCGACCCACTGGGGCCGCCTGAAACGGATGCCAACGATCTTGAATCCTTCTCGACCGAATTCTTCGAGGCTACAGAGGCCGCTCACAACCGATTGACCTCTTTACAAAAACTGCGACTGCCCAAGTTGTTCGTCGGGTTACGGTCGCTGTGGCTGTTCGTCGTGTTGACGGCGGTGATCGGCATCCCTGTCTTCCTGTTCGTGCCTCCATCGATCGGCGACATCGCGAAGGAACGCATGGACCCTGCCTGGATGATCGCGACAGTCGTAGCCTCTGCCGTCGTCAGTGCACTCCTCGTCACCGTCATGTACACCCTCGCATCGATGAGTCAGTCCGATGCGTTCTCTCGACTCCATGAGCAGGTCTCATCAGCACAGTTCTTCCATGAACGCTGGTCACAACTCGCCATCAAAGAGCGTCAACGGCGGGAACGTGAATACGAAAAACAGCAACTGCAACGCGAGGAGCAACTGCGTCTGCAACTCGAAAGATTCGAGGCCACCCATCAGCGCACGCTGGCTGAGATCGATGAACGCCGACAGGCAGAGATCAGCAAGTTTTCAACCGAATACACCTCACGTACGAAGGCCATCGACGCCGAGCGAGTCACGCTACTGGCTGCAATCGACGAGGAGGAGAAAGAACAGCTCGCAGAGCTCAAGCGATCCTTTGAGGACGAAAGGAATCGTCGACAGATGGACCTCGATCTCCACATCGGCAATCGCCGTCTGGAGCAGAAGCAGTCCTGGGAGCAGCTGACGTCGACCTGGACCGGAAACCTGCAGGCATTTGATGCCTACGTGAACCAATCCAGGCAACGTGATGCTGAGCGGAACCTCACATGGTCGCAACTCGCCGGTCCTGAGTGGACTCCGCCCACGGTCATCCCCGAAGGCATCCGCATCGGCGAATACGAGATTGATCTCGCGCAACTCCCTCACGGGATGCCCGAGTTGGACGGTCTGACGAAAGCTCCAGCGACATTCCGCATCCCGACAATCCTCCCTTTTCCGGAAAAGCCCTCTCTACTGTTGGAGACCAAAGGCAAGAACGGTCGCCGCGAGGCGGTAGAGGCCATGCAGGTCGTATTGCTGCGCATGCTGACCCGTCTCCCGCCCGGCAAACTGCGACTGACGATCATCGATCCGGTCGGTTTGGGCGAGAGCTTTGCCGGTCTAATGCACCTTGGCGACTTCGATGAGTTATTGATCACCAGCCGCATCTGGACGGAGATGGGACACATCGAGTCGCGTCTGGCTGAGTTGACCGAGCACATGGAGAACGTGCTCCAGAAGTATCTCCGCAACGAGTTCGCCACCATCGAGGAGTACAACCATTTCGCAGGCGAGGTCGCGGAGCCGTATCACGTGCTCGTCGTGGCCGACTTCCCGCACAAGTTCAGCGAGCAGGCGGCCAAGCGGCTGGTCAGCATCGCCACCAGCGGTCCGAGATGCGGCGTCTACCTGCTCATGAGTACCGACACCTCCGCGCAGATGCCGAACGCCTTCGACCTGCCAACCGTTGAAGAAACGGCCAACACCTTCGAATGGCGAACGGCCCCTCGAACCCAAGCTTCGGTTGCGGGACAAACTCCGGCTGAAGAATCCGCCCCGCAACATCGGGATTTCGACGACTCATCATTCTCACAACTCGGCTTGCCGGACGACTTCTCGAGCTTCGGCAAGACCACGGAAGATCACCGCGAGCCAGCGTTCTATCTCGCGACCGATCAGCCTTTGCTCGCACGTTGGCCTGTCGTCATCGATACACCGCCTCCGCCGGATCTGTTCACGAAGATCGTCAAAAACGTCGGCGAAGCCTCTAAGGATGTGCGTCGCGTTGAAGTGTCGTTCTCCCGCATCGCTCCCAAGCCGGAAGAATTCTGGAGCAAGGACAGTCGCTCGGGGATCGACATCCCACTCGGTCGCGCCGGGGCCACCAAGTTGCAACATCTTCGCTTGGGGAAGGGGACAAGTCAGCACATGCTCGTCGCTGGCAAGACCGGTTCCGGCAAATCGACCTTCTTCCACACGCTGATCACCAACGTCGCCATGTATTACTCGGCCGAAGAGGTCGATTTCTATCTCGTCGATTTCAAGAAGGGGGTCGAGTTCAAAGCGTACGCAGGTGGCAAGCTCCCGCACGCCCGTGTGATCGCCATTGAAAGTGATCGCGAGTTCGGCGTCAGCGTCCTCCACAGACTCGATGCCGTCATGAATCAGCGCGGCGATCTCTTCCGCAAACACAACGTCCAGGACATCGCCAGCTACCGCAATCTCGTGGAGAGTCGAGAGCGGAGAGGGGAGAGCGGAGAGCGAACGACCACCCACAACCCTCAACCCTCAACCCTCAACCCTCATCTCCCCCGTATTCTGCTCGTCATCGACGAGTTCCAGGAGTTCTTCGTCGAGGACGACCGCTATTCGCAGCAGGCAGCACTGATGCTCGACCGTCTCGTCAGACAGGGACGTGCGTTCGGTGTGCATGTGATCCTCGGCTCGCAAACCCTCGGCGGGGCGTACTCGCTCGCACGCAGTACGCTTGGTCAAGTAGCCGTGCGTGTCGCCCTGCAGTGCAGTGAGGCGGATGCCCATCTCATCCTCAGCGAAGACAACACGGCTGCCCGGCTCCTCACTCGTCCCGGCGAAGCCATCTACAACGATGCCAACGGCATGATCGAAGGCAATCATCCGTTCCAGATCGCCTGGCTCCCCGATGAAGAACGCGAAGGCTATCTCGGCGTCATGCAACACTTCGCCCGCGAACAACACCTCAAACTCGAACCCGCTGTCGTCTTCGAAGGCAACATCCCGTCAGATGTGTCCCGCAACGAAGAATTTGTCGAACTGCTCTCCGCCGGGTGGCCGGGGCTGGACCAACGGGAAGCCCCGGAACAGCAAACGGCATCAGCCCCCCACATCTGGCTGGGGGAAGCGGTCGAGATCGGCCCGCCCACGAGCATCAACTTCCCACAACAGGCAGGAACCAACCTGATCCTCATTGGCTCCGATCCCGATGCCGCACTTGGCATCCTCTCCACCGGCCTCATCGCCCTCGCCGCCCAACAAAGCCCACCGGCTACGTCCGGTGGGTCTGAGACAGAAGCAGCTCCCTTCTACGTTTTCGATGGCAACCCGGTCGGCTCGCCGGAGGCCAACCTGTGGAAGCACGTGGCAGGCGTCATTCCGTCTGATGTCCACATCATCACGCCGCCGCACGCTCCGCAGGCTCTCGCTGAACTGTCCGCTGAGCGCCTTCGCCGCGATGCAGACCCGAATGCGTCCCATCCGCCGCTGTTCGTCATCATCGACGGCGTGAGCAAGTTTCGCGACCTGCGGAAATCGGACGACGACTTCTCACTCAGCGGCTTCGGCTCATCCAGCGACGACGCTCCAGCTGATCCCGGCCAGCAGTTCACCGACCTGCTCAGCAAAGGCCCCGACCTGGGGATGCACGTGCTCTTGTGGGCGGACACCTACAGCAACGCGGACCGCTGGCTCAGCCGTCAGTCGATGCGGGAATTTGAACTCCGCATTGCCTTCACGATGAATGCGGCCGATTCGAGCAACTTCCTCGACAGCCCGCTCGCCTCCCGCCTCGGCGTCCACCGCGGCCTCCTCTACCGCGAAGAGACCGGCACCCTCACCAAGTTCCGCCCCTACGGCCCCCCCACACCCCAATGGCTCGACCACATTCGCTCACAACTGCAAGCCGAACAGGAACTGGAACCCGCGACAGACCTGGACAGCTTTCGAGTGTCATAGATCGTTTTCTCGGCAGAGCTGTAGGTAAGGCTCTGCCTGACGATTGACATGGACCGTCGAGCATTCGCAAGATTGTGCGTGTGGGTGTAATGTAGATGAAGCAATTGATCGCCCCACAGGTGGTTTTTGACCGACGCAAGTGTACCGTCAGGCTGAGCCTGACCTACGCGACTGCAAATCAAAGAAGGATGTCCACCCGGCAAAGGTGTAGATTGGCCATAATGAGAGAATTATATCATCATCGGAACGCATATGGCAATCGATATTTTAGATGATGGGCATGGTGTGGATCAAGCAAAACAGATCCACGCCTCCATGCTGACTTCCACGGATTAGCACGCCTTGGAGCATTGGCAGAATCCTCCGAGCCGAGCAATAGGTCTGTTTCATGATCAAGCAATTACAGTTTACCACCAAAGCCATATAAGTGTGGCTGATGACCGCTCGGTTCAAATTTATCAATGGGACAACACTGCCCGTTCCCACTAAACATCAGCTAATACGTCAGAGTGTCACCTGTTTGCCACCCGGATGTTGCAATCAGGCATGCACGGATGCTCTGCATACCTTTAAGCACATGTGTAAGGTATTAATAAATGGCCCGTAAACGATTGCCTGACAGTCTGATGTGGTCTAGTGGAGTAGTTGTGACGATATTCGCTGCAATTTACACTTGTGCTTGTTTCACTGAGCGACACTGTTCGACCAAGCCACGACATAGTGAAATGAAAAAAGTTGGCATGCGTGTTGTGCAAGCACTTGAGGCATACAGAGAGTCACACGGGGCATATCCCGCTACCCTTGAGCTCGCCGGAATCAACGCCTCTTGCGGCGATAACTGTGCGCTGCAGTATGAAGTGATGCATGGGGGGATGAAGTATAGAATGTACCTAGGGGATATCATTGATGATGGATTCAGTTTAGTGTACGATTCAGAATCAGGATGGTATTTTGACTCATAAGTATCGACGCCTTAGAACGCGTTTGAAAAGGGTTAGTTGAGTCGTCTGACCATGATGTGGATCATGGCGACGTAGATGAATGCTTCA
>JAGQQG010000065.1 GCA_020426325.1 Planctomycetaceae bacterium
TGACTCTGAGCCAATCAAATCTGCGGAAAGTATTGCATTTATGGGACTTCCGTTGTGAATTCGATGCGTAAGCCCTGCCGTGATGAGGGAGTGATTGACGAGATGAAGTGCCCTCGGTGTGGTTGGACTAAGGGCAAGTATCGCGAACTTTGGTGGTAACCGCATAGCAAAGCTGTGGACCGGAGCACTCAACCAAGCGGCGACTGAGATCAAAGCCTTCCGTTCGTGCCCGGTTACGGCAGGCGTTGTGTCGCTAATTGAGTGAGCCAATGAACTCAGATCGCGTGCTGAAGTTGCTAGAGAAGGCCAACGCCTTTCCTCCCGAAGTCTTCTGCGTCGTCCTTCGACGCGATGAAGACCGGCTCACCTCCGTTTACACGACGTATTCAGGAATCTTCCTTCTGGGGTCGTCGATCGCAATTGAGAGCAGCGGCATCGCAGGTTGGGTCGCCCGAAATGGTCAAGAGTACTTGTGGAACGCTCCGGAACCACAAGACTCAGATCCTTACTACATTGAGCTCGTCCCCGACGTTAAATGCGAATTGTGTGTACCTGTCCTCGAACACGGCCGCGCGATCGGTGCCGTAACATTTGAATCGAGTAAGCCCGGATTCTTCGAAGGCGATCGTAAAAGAAAGTTTCGCAATTTGGCTCAAGACTTGGGGCGGTACTTCCTTCTCAACATTAGTCCGACCGATGGTGATCTCGTTCTTCCCGAGTCGTCATTGCTGCTACCTGAAGATGAACAGCACGCACGAGTCATCGTATCAGGCGTTACGGACGAGTTGTTGTGGCAGCTTTCTCGGATGCCCGAGCGAATTCACTCCCTCTCACCGCGTGCATTTGAAGAACTTGTCGCACAGTTGCTATCCGACATGGGTTACAACGTCCAATTGACGCCTCGACAGAAGGACGGTGGGTACGACGTACTTGCAGAGGCAGATCTACCCGCCGGCCGTATCCTGACGTTGGTTGAATGCAAGAAATGGTCGCCAAACAATCCGGTCTCGGTCGAAGTTGTGCGTGGACTCTACGGCGTCCTCAACATCTCGAATGCTACGCATGCGATGATTGCAACTACATCGCGCTTTACTCGCGACGCGCATCAACTGCAGGACTCGATCAAATACCAACTCAGCTTGAAGGATTTTGACGATATCAAGTCCTGGCTTTGGAGGTATGCAATTGAGGCAGAAGAAACCGAATAACCAAAAAACGTATCGGAGTCGCCGTGCGGCCGAACTTGAAAACAACGTCGCTGGCGGCAACCCGGTGATTTTGGTCGTTATCACTTGGAACTTTCGAGTATGACACAGACGAGGAGGGCAACGTCGTGTCATTGAAGCCAAAACGACACCGACGTATGTCTTGCGCAACGGAGGCGAAAGCGCTGGTGTCGATTGGATTCTAGATTGACCCTCGATTCACCATTGATAGCAATCTCGGAGCTGTCGATCTGTGTGGTTCCTCTGGCTTCTAGATTGGGGCGACCTGTTTCCGCGTCTCGCCAAGTGACCGAGGACATTTCGTCCTTGGTCAGATGCGGTCTCTCGCGAAGCCACATCGTCCGGCGTTGGCCAAGCCTTGCACGAAGAGTCCCACAATCGATTGATTGACGGGAACAAGTGATTAGCAGCACCAATGTATTGCAACCGGGCACTTGTGCCGCAGGCGAACAAGGCACTCTCGGACCATCCACGGCATTGTTCCGTAAACTCGTCGATTCAAGTACGGTCAACACAATCGAGCGGAACATGGGACTCGATATCAGTGCCGAAAATCGTCGTCTCGTTGGTTGCTGATACCTTCCTCCGAAGATATTTGGCTCTGCTCATTTGCCTTTTCAGAGAGGACTCTCGTCACTTGACCAGAGAGTCAATGTGGCGTCATCAATAGTTGCTAAGTGAGCAAGCGAACTCGGAGTTCGAGACAGGATAAGTGCTTGCTCGTCACGTTGAAACTACTGCAACACTGCTGAGGTCTTTTCCGGCTTTATGCTCAACTCGTCTCCACCAACTGCGCATGGAGTCAACATTTCTATTCATGCCAATGTGTAGGGGCGGGATTTGCTTCTGGTTCGCATATTTAGTTTTGTCGAAATGTGGCTAGGCGCGAGTCAACCGTCCTGTTACATTTCTAGTGAACTAAAGAAACTGTCCAGAGGCACACGTGTTGATCGATAGTTCTGTGCTTCAGAGTGAGAAGAAGATCAATGGCGCGGCCTGCATCTGAGCATCCAACTGAGCTGGAACTGCAGATTCTCAAGATCCTGTGGGACAAGTCTCCGCTGACTGTACGAGACATTCGAGATGCGCTCGCTGAGGAGGGGCGGGACCTGGCACATACGACTGTCATCACCACGCTGGGGACGATGGTCAATAAACGTCAACTGAAGCGGCTCGATCCCGAGCAGGGGAAGGCATTCCGGTTCGCGCCGCGGCTGGAGCAGGAGGAAGTGTCGCGGCGGATGCTGGGCGATCTGGTGGACCGCGTCTTCGATGGATCAGCGGAGGCGGTCATGCTCAGCCTCTTTGACGTCTCTGAGCTGAGTGAAGACGAGGTGAAACACCTCCGCCGTCTGTTCAACCGCAAGATTCGGGAGCAGCAACAATGAGCGCATATTCGTGGTCCGATTGGTTGTTCGCGACTCCGCTCCCGGGCGAACTGGTGCTGCGGCTGACGTTCGCGCTGCTCCATTTTCTCTGGCAGGGAGTATTGATCGGCCTGTTGACGGTCGGAGTCGCGTGGATTTTTCGCAGCAAATCCGCGCGCTCTCGATACGGAATCAACTTCGCCGGATTGGTCGCCTTGGCAATCTGCATGCCGGTGACATTTGCGATCGTTCAGATCCCGGAAGTGTCGACATCTCGATCGACCAGTCCTGTTCAAACAGTTGCACCGTTCGAGATCTCCTCACAAGTTAAGCTGCCAACGCCAGCTGATGTCGATCTCCCGCCAGCCGTCATGCCGTCTCTGGAAGCACAGACTGCGTCGACGCCTCCCGGCACCGTTGCTGCTGCGCCACACGAGCAACCGTCGACCTTTCCGATGACCGTCGCGTGGAGTATCACCGCTGTGTACATCTTCGGCGTTTGCTTGATGCTGCTGCGGCTGACGGTCTCGCTGTGGGGTGGACAGCGTCTTCGAATTGCTTCTGCGGCAGTGACTGATGCGAGTCTTCTGCAATTAGTTTCGCGACAAGCGCGCGAGATCGGTCTCAAGTCGGCACCAGCAATCGCGTGGTGTGAGCGGACCGCCGTCCCGATGGTCGTTGGCATCATCCGACCGCTGGTCCTGTTACCGGCCTCCTTGTCAACCGGGCTCGACAGCTCGCAGTTGGCTGCCATCATCAGCCATGAACTGGCACATATCCGCCGCTTCGATTTGGTGGTGAACTTGTTTCAGCGAATCGTCGAGTCGCTGTTGTTCTTCCATCCGGCCGTGTGGTGGATCAGCCGCCGTGTGAGCAGAGAACGCGAGCTTTGCTGCGATGATCTGGTCATTCAATCGGGCTGCGGGCAATTGCAATATGTGGACGCCCTCATCCGCATGGCCGAACTCTGCACTGAGCGTCATCCGTCGCTGGTTCCTCAAGTCGCCGCCTTGCGGGCCTCTGGTGACAGTCGGTCCGATCTCAGCCGCCGCGTCTACCGACTTCTTGGAGCAACGGACACGCCCAAGGTGCAACGTCTGCGATCATCAACTCTGCTCGTGCTTGGGGCGTGCGCGGCGATCACCGTGGTCCTCATGGTTCAGTACGGCTCACGAAGCGCCGCTGCCAACAAGGACGAGCGATCAGGGGTGGCCAGTCTGTCAGAGGATTTTGAACGAAACGCCGCGAGCGGTACGGTCGACGAGTCTGTATCCGGAGCCGATCACGCCGACCAGAAGGCAGCAGACCGCTTGGACTCCCTGTATCAACTGCGTGAAAATCAGGTGCTGAAATGGATTCCTTTGGAACAGACGGATGAAAGTTCCGTTGATCCCGCAATCGGTCCGAGCACCCATTACTACGAACAGGAGGGAACGACTGTCAATTTGAAGACTCGGGACTTCGGCGGACCATCCTCGTTGTTCAATGTCGTCCATACATTGCTGCATGTGCCAACGTGCGATCTGACCGGCGATGTTCCGATTTGGATGACCAACATCACGGGGGACTTCGTGATCCGAAAGGATGCCTCGCAGGAGTCTCTACTGAATGCGCTGAACCATGTTCTTGGCAGGGACATGAAGCTGCAGGCATCGCTGCGTTGGGTGCAGCAGGAGTCGGACGTCTGGGTCGTAAGTGGGAAATTCAAGCCTGACCCGATCGGTGAACCCTGGCGTCTGCCCAAGGAAGAGAATCGCGCCTACGCAATCTACGGTCGCAGTCGCTCGGAAGAGACTCCTCGTGGAGCATCAAATGTCGGTTCGTTTGATGACCTGCTAACAACATTCGGATCGCGGACTGGTCTTCCTGTGATCAACGAACTTGAGAAGACACCACCCGGTTATTTCGGCTGGGAAACCTTCTTAGAAGATTCAGAGCAAACAGTCTGGAACGAGTTCCCACGTCACCTCGCGAAGAATGTTGACTTGGTCGCCCAACATCTCCAAGAACAAACCGGCTTGAAAGTCTGCAAAGAGCGGCGACAGGTGAGCCTGCTACGAGCCTCGAATGAAGTCGCCCCGCTTGAGCAAGCACCGACGTCGAGTACTGGAGAGCCGGATTCCGAATCGAGTGCCCCTGACCGCGATTTCAGCACGGACGGCGAATCGAGCGAGTCGAAGGGAGATGCCGAGCGCGAGTCCAACGATGGAAGGCCCCAAACCCGCAAGGATGCTAATGATCGAGCGACGATCTCGGGGCGGATTGTGATGGAAGATGGTTCGCCGGCAACGGTCAAAGGCTGGATGTACTACCACTCCCAATCCGGGAACAATAGTCATCAAGGGACAGTCAATCAATTCACGGACCGTTTCACTTTCCCAGCCCCGGCAGGAACGATCTGGCTCTCATACTTCCCCGATGAGCACGCTCCTACCTGGGCGGGGCAGTTTGAACTGAAGCCGGGCGAACACAAAGAGGACGTGACGCTCGTTCTCCAAGCCGGTGATTCCAGGTTGGTCAAGGTGACTGACGAAAAAGGCGAGCCTGTTGCGAATGCGACTCTGGTGGCTCATCCGGAGATTTTCGGGAATGTGAGCGGACCCGTCCGCGAGTTGACCACGGACAGCAATGGCGAGTACCGCCTGGAACATCTGGCCGACACGCGGTACGCGTTCAGACTCCATGCCCCTGGTTATCAACCACTCCGCAGTGAGCCTCTGGACATCGAACCCGATGAAGTGTTGCAGTTCACGATGCAACGCAGCGAGCCTTGCACGGGTGTCGTGAGAACAGCCGACGGCGCGCCGGCTGCCGGTGTCCAATTGCGCATGAAATATGAAGTGCGCGCCAATCCACCGTCGGGCGATGCGAAGGGCGGAGGCGATGGTTGGTGGGGTCAGCCTGTGGCCACCACGGACGATCAGGGCCGATTCACATTGGATGAATTGTCCAGTGGCTCCCAGTACCTGTTCGTCGTGGAAGCCTCCGACGGGACACGGGCGATTACCGACACACTGCAAGCCGGCAAGCAGGATGTGCAAATCACCCTTCCACAGCGGCACGACCTGACGGTGACGGTGACGGTCACCGGAAACACGGACAAGCTTCGCCAGCGACGTGGCAAGCCGTATGTCAGCTTGCGTCAGCGAGTCCTTTGGCATCGACCCAACGGCGGGAGCATCGGTGAACTGCTCGGGGAAGATTTCCCGATCATCGTGACCGAAGCGGGAGGCACGGCGACCTTCCGCGGACTGGCAGTCGATTTGCGACCCGATGCCGATCGCCAGCAAGTCGAGGTCTCCCTGGGCAATGATCGTCAGACGATGAAGACTGTGGAACTGAATCGGAACGGTACCACACATGTCGAGTTCGTATTGACTGATGGACCCGAAGAAGAAGTCAGCACGTCAGAAGCCAAGAGCACCGGCTCGACGGGGACCAAGGGCAACAACAAGTCGACGAATTCAGCTCAACATCCGGAAGAGCAATCCAACACGGCCAATATCTCTGGAACTGTGGTGAACACGGACGACGCGCCGGTCGCTGGCGCTCGTGTCTCAACGCAATGGTATCAGGGGCAGGACCAAGTCCTCACGGACACTGCCGGTCGGTTTGAGCTCAGGGTGCCGCGTGAGCGGATTCGACGCCGGACGATTCGGGCTTCGACTGAGTCCGGACAGTTGCAGGCGCAGCTTCAGTTGCCGTGGGACATCGACCCGAATGAGAATCCCGGCGACCTTCGCCTGCAACTGCATCCGGCTCAACGTGTGGAACTGAATGTTGTCGATGCTGAGGATCAGCCGATCGCTGGTTCGACCGCTGGTGTGCTTGCGAATTCTGTCAACTTCGATCATGGCCGGACGGATGACTCCGGCCGGATCGTCTTCTTGCTGCCTCACGATTTGACCGTGACGAATGTGTATGCATTCGCCGATCACCAGGGGATGGACTATCGCGCATACGTCCTGCCGCGCGGACGGAACGAAGATCAGAATGCTGAACCGCCCCAACTTCCGCAGGAGCCGATTCGCTTGACACTCGACGGCGTCAAACCGCTGACGGTCCGCGTGCAGGAGCCGGATGAATCGCCCATCGTCGGCATCTCGCTTTATCCATGGCTGGTCAAGAAGGCCGATCAACCGCAGGATCTCAATCTGTCATTCCTCACGAATCTGGTCGAGCAACAAACGAATGACTCGGGGACAGCCGTCTTCAATTGGATGCCCCACTGGCATGATCGGTTGGTCCAAGTGTGGCCTCGAGATCAGGAACATGTGCGCCAACGAGGGAACTATCATCCGGAAACAGGCGATGGCACGCTCACGCTAACGCTCAATCGCCTGGTTCCAATCGGAGGCCTGGTGACGATGCCCGATGGTTCACCCGCCGCTGGGATCACGATTTCCGCCAAAGGCAGAGGGCACCAAATTGACGAGTTCCGGGGAGGGGCAAGGACGGATGCCGACGGACGCTACGAGATCATGGCGGCTCCCAACATGGTGTATCTGCTGGTTGCCAGTGGTGACGGAGTGGCCTCAGCGCCGCACACTGGCTTTGCCGTTTGGCCCGGCCAGCCATTGAACGATCTGGACTTTCAACTCCGTCCGGCGACGCGGCTGTTCGGTCGCGTGACGATTGGTGACAACCGGAAACCGGTCGAAGGCCAGCAAATCCATGCTTACCAGTACGGTCTCGGTGACCTCGAACTGAAGGACATTCATCTGCCAAATCCCAAGGAAAGTCGTACTTCGACGCGGCCGTATATTGTTCATCACGCGGTAACGGACGCGGATGGGCGATTCGAGTTGCTGGTCGGATCGGGCAAATTCGACCTTCGCGGCCCATCCCAGAATGAAATCGAGGAATTCGAGATCACGGATGAGCCCCAGCGTGAGTTCGACTTCCACACAGCACGACCCGAACGGGGACTGCTCACTGGCAAAGTGATCGCAGTTGATTCGGGAGAGCCACAACCGGAGGCCGAAGTTTACGGAATCTATCGGCACGCGCTGGCGGGTCTCGACATGCAGGCCACGACCGATTCGTCAGGCCAGTTCAAAGTCGATCGTGAGTTGCACCGCACAGTCATCCGTGCCCGCAGCAAGGACGGTACGCTCGCGGGTGTGATCGAAATCGGTCCCGACGACGAGACTGTCACGATCCCGATCGGTCCGACGGCGAGCGCGCAAGGACGTTTGATTAATCAGGCCACTGGTGAGCCGATGCCCGGAGAAGAGATCCGCTACGGCGTGAACGTTCACCTTGGTGATGATGATGCTCCGTTTCGGACATCCTTCGGGGGAACGACCACAACGGATGACGAGGGTCGCTTCGATCTCAAGGACTTGATTCGAGGGCAGGCCTATCGAGTCAACGTCACCACCAAACGTGACAATGACCAGCGAGCGATCGGTTGGAGCCGCATCGGAGAAATCCTTCCCGAAGACGATCTGACCATCGACCTGGGCGATCTGGAACTGGAGCCTGCCTACCGCTCACCGTCGATGGCCGAGCGGGTCGCAAGAGCCTTTGACAGTGAGAAGACCCCGGCCGAGCGATTCGAGTCGGTGTGTGCTGACGCTGAAATCTCCCGTCAGCACGTGCTGATCCTGTTCGGCGACCCGGACAGTAATGCGGTGAAGCAATTCATGGAACTGCGGTACGGCGAAAACGAAATGCGTCGCAAGTTCGACCCGTTCCAGTTTCTTGCGGTGGATTCATCCGTCGGCAAGCTCTCAGCCGCCCGCGAACTGGCAAGTCAGCTTGATCTCTGGCTGGGCGACGGCCGCGAGGTCTTTTCGATCATCATCACCGATGCTGAGGGTCGGCCCCTCGCCGATGCAGATGCTGGCCGACTGATGTTTGGCGGAACAATCAATGAAGACAAGGTGAATGCTTTTCTCTCCGAGCATGCACCGACACCGCTTGATGCGAATGCCTTGCTCGATGAGGCACTCGCTCGTGCCAAAGCCGAGAACAAACGCATCATCGTGCAGGAAACGGCCACCTGGTGCGGAACGTGTTGGCAGCTGTCACGATTCCTCAAGCAGCATCAAAGTGAATGGGAAGGCGACTATTTGCTGATCAAGATGGACCATCGCTGGACCGGTAGCCGCGAGATCATGGAGAAACTCCGAGATGGAGCCGAAGGCGGCATCCCCTGGTGCGCGATCCTCAACGCCGATGGAGACGTCCTTGTGACGTCCAACATCGCTGACGGTGACAACATCGGCTACCCGTCCGATGCTGACGGACGCGCGCACTTCCAATCGATGCTTCAGCAGACCGCCCTCCGCATGACCGACAATCAGATTGACGAGCTGGTAGAGGCCCTCGTTGATGATGAGTCTTCCGAGTGACGGTGTGAAGCAGTTCCTCACTCGCGAGCCTGCTGCTTCGCGTTATCTCGAAAGGTGGCCCGACTCGGTACGTGGAGTCACGACATGACATTCGAGTGACACGTCGGCGACCGCATACTAGCGCCCCAGAGACCGATTGCATCGTCCTCAGCAATAAACTTCATTGGGACAAGTTGACGGGCATCTAGCAGCTCTGCCAAACCCCTCGCATCTCCAATGCAACATTCTACCATTATCTCAAGATGCCCAACGTCATCGAGGAGTCCCGTAATCAGACGGTAACCGGCAGGAATCAGCTCGAGTCAGCACTAGCACGCATAGGACATTTCGTCCTCGGCGATTTCGACCGCTGAACAACCTGCATCGGTCACATCGACGAATGGCACGTAGATGCTTGCAAGTCCTCAACAGAGAATGAGATAGGCAAACGCGGCCTCGGTTGTTGTGATGGAATCTTGGAAGGGATTCATCGGCAGCAAAGGAGGTGCGAAGATGTGTTCTGTTCATCGGTCAAGGTTTCGGCAGCAGTTTGAATTTCTCCGGCGTCAGTTTCTTCAGGATGGCGACTTGCCGTTTCGCAATGTGCTTTCGGAGTCGGTCGTCACCAAATCACTCACCGACAATGATGTTCACTGGGTTGATCGCATCTTTCCGCCCTTGATCACGTTGTGGGTCTTTCTCGGTCAGGTGCTGAGTCAGGATCACTCCTGCCGGGCGGCTGTTGCTCGATTGATCGCTCATCGCGCCTCCCGGGGACAACCGTCCTGCTCGGCCGAGACGGGGGCCTACTGCCAGGCCCGCAAACGATTGCCGGAGAAGTTCTTTTCAGACGTCGCCCGCCAGACGGGACGCTCGTTGGAAAAGAACGTCGATCCCGAGTGGCTTTGGAAAGGACGTCGCGTGTTTACCTTTGACGGAACGGTCGCGTCGATGCCCGATACACCGGAGAACCAGAAAGCCTATCCGCAGCCCGACACGCAGCATCCCAGCCTGGGCTTTCCGCTGGCGCGGATTGCGGCCGTCTTCTCACTCTCGTGCGGAGCGGTTCTCGACTTGGGATTCGCTCGTTACGCGGGCAAGGGACAGGGCGAACTCAGCCTGCTGCGCCGCATGTGGGATCTCTTTCATCACGGTGATGTCGTGCTCACTGACCGTCTCATGTGCTCCTGGACGGAACTGGCGATACTCCAGCAGCGGGGCATCGATTCCGTCACGCGACTCAGCAAGCGAACGGCCGACTTTCGACGGGGAACACGCCTGGGGTGCGACGATCATATTGTCAACTGGCCGAAACCCACGAAGCCTCGCTCGATGGACTTGGAGACCTACCACACACTTCCCGATCTGCTGACCGTGCGCGAAGTCCGCATGCGAGTTCAGCAGCCTGGCTTTCGCACCCGGATGGTCATCGTGGTCACGACCTTGTTGGATGTGAAGCAGGTGACAGCCATTGACTTGGCCGACTTGTATCGCGCCCGGTGGACTGCCGAGATCGATCTGAAATCGCTGAAACAAACCATGCAGATGGATGTCCTGCGCTGCAAGACTCCGGAACTCGTTCGCAAAGAAGTCTGGACGCATGTGCTGGCCTACAACCTGATTCGCACCCTGATCGCCCAAGCCGCCACGAAGCACGGCTTCGCCCCACGCACCATCAGTTTCCAAGGCGCGATCCAATCGCTGGAAGCCTTTCAGCCTGTGATTGCCATACAGGGCGAGCGCAGCGCTGCGGCACGCCATTACCTGTACCATCAGCTACTCGATGCGATCGCCACCCACCGGGTTGCCGATCGTCCCAACCGTTTCGAGCCTCGCCTCCGCAAGCGGAGACCCAAACACTACGGCTTCCTCAGAAAGACAAGAGCTGAAACGAAACGCGAAATGGCCAAACGCGTTCGGTAGAACTACGTGCCATTCGTCACATCGACCGGCGTGGGAAGTTGCATTTCGAAATGTGAGCTCGGTCGCATCATCACTGGTCAGATTCGGTCGCGGTAGTATTCTGCTTCCCGATCAGTCGCATTGGCCGTTAATCGGGTTCGATGTCACTGCAGGCTGAGCGAGAAGACTGAATTCCGGATTGAGGTTCCTCTTACGGCAGCACGAGTTCAGGAATCTCCACAAGTATCTTCAGGATCGCTGGGGTATCCAGTTCAGTGACATCAGTTCTCTGAACGGAAGGAAGCCCCATGCTCAAGGTGAATGTCGGTCTCAGTCGAAAGGTTTCGCAGGATTTCAACAGCACCGGGTTCAGTGTGAATCTGGAGGGAGAAGTCTGTGTTCCTTTGGATGATCCGGAGGGGATCGTTGAGAAGGTCAAGGAACTCTACGATCTGGCGGAAGAGGCTCTGAACCAGCAGGTGGAGCGTTACGAAAGTGAGTCCGCGATTGCCAGTCGCGATGCAGAGCCACCTCACCGACAGGCTCCCGCTCGATCACAACAAAACAGTCGCAATGGGACCGCCAATCCGAACGGTTCTCGAACATCACCCGCACGCAATGGCAGCCGACCGGCTCGCAATGGAAACTCGGGAGCCCCGATCCCAGCCACCAACAAACAGGTGCAGTACCTGCTCAATCTGGGCAAACGTCAAGGTCTGACCACACCTCAGTTGGAACAGCGAGTGGCGGACATTCTCGGTCGGAACGTCGGTCTGTATGACCTGACCAAGGAGGAAGCCGGTGTGGTGCTGGACGCACTGACGTCCGATCGTCCAGCGACAACTTCCTCACGTCGCTGAAGGGGCATTCCCATGGACCCGCAAGTGACCTGGGAAGTCCTGCTGGAGTCGATCGCAGACTGCAATTATGCAGAGGCCCGGGAGATGGCCGAGACGCTGTTGTCCTGGCTGGACCGTGGAGGATTTCCTCCACAGACATTGCCCCGCGTGCTCTCGAATGATCAAGACCGGACGATCTGCCTCTTCGTCTGTCGACAAGTGCTCACAGAATGGACCATCAAGGAGTCATGAACCATGCACACAGAACCACGCCCGCACTGGAGCTACAGTGCCCTCACCCAGTACCTTTCCTGTTCTCTCCACTACTACTTCCAGAGGATTCTCAAACTGCCACAGACGTCGGTCGGGAGTGGACTGGTGTTCGGCTCAGCCGTGCATCGGGCTCTGGAGGTCTACCATCGGTTCCTGAAGGACAAACTCGAACCGGTCGAGCAGCAGATTCAGCACGCATTCCAGCAGGCCTGGCTGACTCGCGAGCAGGAGCAACGGATCGAGTACAAGGCCAAAGAGTCACGGGACGATCTGATCGCTCAGGGATGGGAGCTACTGAAACTGTATATGGCTGAGCCACCCCCGACGGAGATCGTGGCCATCGAACAGCGACTGCTGGTCCCTCTGCACAACAGTGAGGGGGAGTATCTGGAAACTCCTCTGCTGGCGTTCGCGGATTTGATCACGCGAGAGGAAGGCACGCTCAAGGTCAGCGAGTTCAAGACGTCCGGCAGAGCTTACGGTGAATTCGAGGTGGAGTCTTCACTTCAAGCAACTTGCTACGCGAATGCAGTGCTGGAAGTCACATCGGAGTGGCCCACCCTGGAATACCTGATCCTGGTGAAGACGAAAACGCCCAAACTGCAACGGTTCAAAACGGCCCGCAACGAAGTCGATCTGGGGCGACTCGGTGATCTGGTCGAAAACATTGAACGGGCGGTCTCGAATCAGATCTTCTATCCGATAGAGACCCCGCTGAACTGTTCGACCTGTCACTATCGGCAGCCGTGCCGGGAGTGGAAGCCTGTCCGCACCGAAATCCACGAAGCCATCGAGGTTCATGAAATGAATGGAGTGGGAGCATGCTGACGGAACTTGGTGGCAAGGGAGGCTGCCTCTGTGATCCGGCCAAGAAGGGAGAACTGCGTTGCCCTTTGATCGTGAGGCCCACAAGCGAAGATGTGGTCACCGGAAACCTGTTCGGCTCATTGCAGGCCATCAACCCCCGCTGGTGGTTGCCGGATCTCTTGAATCGGGCCTTGGGCGAGGAACGCTTTCGACGGCAAGTGTTCCGAAACCTGCGAATCGAACTCTGGGAAAAGCAGCGACGTTATCCCAGACAACATCTGGAGTGGAACGAAGGACGAACCGAGGTGGATGTGGTGATCACTTGGGCGAATCCGCCGACCACCGTGTTCATCGAGATGAAGTACGGCTCGACCCTCTCCAACGCCACTACCCACAACAATGGATCGACCGGCTACCCCTCGGATCAACTGATCCGCAACGCTCGCGTCGGACTGCGAGAGAATGGATGGTTTCAGGAGGATGTCCTGTTCCACCGTGAACGACGTGACTTCGTGCTGATCCTGCTGACTCCCACCACCGGGAATCCGCTGGTTCCCCAGTATCGAGACCCCGACCGGCTGAGAGCAGCCATCCCGGACGGAGAACGACTCGACGAACTGCCCCGTCTCCCGTTCATCGGAGAACTGGGGTATCGGGACGTCATTCACCTCCTGAAATGGCAGCAACGTTGGTTCACCCGACCCGAAAGAACACTGGTCGAAAACCTCAACCGATACCTGGAATTCAAACTCTCGCAGCTCGGAACAGCCAACGGACATGCTCATTGAATCCCTCTCACAACGCCGGCAGGAGTTTCAACACTGGGTGGAGACGGCGAGAGATCCTGCCGACTCGTCATCAGAAGGATTGCGATTTCTGAGTGACCGAAATGATGCGGCCCTGGCAGAGTATGAAATCGCCAAACTCGATGAGACGAGATGGGCGATTCGAATGAGGGTGGCATACCGCTGTGGAAACTGCAACGGGATGAGTATTCCCTGGAGCGTGTTCGAGACTCGGGAAGCCTGCCTGCAATTCTTCCTCAACGTGGCCAGAATGCATTTTCGACGACCAGATCGACCACATGAGTCGTCTCGGCAACAGACTGCTCAACGGGAGATGCAGGAACTGCTCGCGGAAGGCCTGTTCGGATTCTGTGAGCCGGCAGCATCGAGCGGGGTATGAGGTCTGTTCACTCACTTTTTTCAGAAAGACCCACACCATGTCTAAGCAGAAACCCCAGCCCGTCCATGAAATCCGCATCGGAGCCGTCAAAGCGGCCATCTGGGAGAACGAGACCACTGCCGGTGCCCGCCACAACGTCACGCTCTGTCGTCTCTACAAAGACGGCGACAGCTGGCGACAGACCGAGTCCTTTGGCCGGGACGATCTGCCGCTGGTGGCGAAGGTTGTCGACCGGGCTCACAGCTGGATTTTCGAGTCAGGAACCACCGGCTGACCCGCCCCGGACACTCCTGGTCGACAGACTGGGAAGAACTCTCTCTGTGAAAGACGCTCCTACATGGCCAAGAAGCAAGCGGCAAGGACCACACCACCCGGACCAGACGTGCCACGACGACCGGATCGGGACCGCCGAGTCCGTCAGAGTGAACGGATGGCCCGGGTGCTCTCGGTGCTGCACCTGATTCAGTCCCGGGGCCGCTGGAATGCCCGAGCGATTGCTCAGGAACTGGAATGTTCCGAGAGGACCGTGTTCCGGGATCTGGAAGTGCTGGAGTTCAGCGGCGTCCCCTGGTACTTCGACGAGCAGGACCAGTGTTACCGTGTGCGTCCTGACTTTCGCTTCCCGACACTGGCTCTCACGGAGGAAGAAGCCGTGGGGCAGGCGATGGCGACGGTGTTGACCAAGACACCCGGGTTAGACATCGATGTGGGCGCAGCCCCAACCACCCGCAAGTTGATGGCCACCTCGAATGCGGAGATTCAGGAGATTCTGCACGATGCAGCCCGGATGATGCAGGCGTTTGACCTGAAGTTTGCGGATCACAGCAGACACGAAACCACGATCAAAACGGTGCAGTACGCCCTGCTCAAAGGACGTCAAATCATCGGGACTTATGAGAGTCCCTATCAGAATCAACCAGTCCGACTCACGATTCATCCGTACCGGCTCTGTTTGATCAAACGGGCCTGGTACATCATCGGGAGAATTGAAGGTGAGCAGGAGGCGAAGACGTTACGGATCGTTCGCTTCAAGAGTCTGCGAATGCTCGATCAGGTTGCCGATGTTCCCGAGTCGTTCGATCTGCGAGAGCATTTCGGGAATGCCTGGGCTGTCTACCGGGGAGACCAATCCTACGACATCAAACTCCGATTTGAGCCGCAGGCTGCCCGGGTGGTCACCGAAACCGAGTGGCATCACACCCAGCAGGTCAAACAGCATCGGGATGGCACCGCCACGCTGACATTCACAGTCGATGGACTGGAAGAAATTCTTCGCTGGCTGCTGACCTGGACTGGACAGGTCACGGTGCAGAAGCCGGTCGAACTGAAACTCCAGTTCATCAAGACTCTTCAAGCCGGTCTCTCGATGCACGAATAAGCCACTGTCCCGCCTGTGTCAGATCTCTGGGGTAAAGAGGCAGTCACGATTTTCCCCATACCTCTCTCCCGGAGACCGACGCATGCGATTGATCAACCTGATTGTTTTCTCCAGCACTCTGACCTTGCTTCACGGCTGTGACATGGGGACTGCCGGTTCCGAACGGGCCGCCAGAGATCATTATCATCAGGAATTCCAGAAGTGGATTGCCGGAGATGATAGCGAGGTCACCACGATGGAATATCGCCTTGGTCTGCAGCCCCCCATCGGCTACGACATTCGCAGTGTCGCCAGTGAAGAGCCGGACTCACTCGCTTATGACCGTTCCCTTGGTCTTCCGGACAACTGGCAGGAATGGCCCGCATACAAGTTGAACGTGGCTATCGAATGGAAATCCGAGGCAGGCACACCCCTGGAGAAGGTGACCACATATCGACTCACCTGGAACGCTCACGAACAGAAGTGGTACGTGAAGGAACGGTTTTGATCGTGAGGATAGACAAAAATGATGGTCACTGCCGAAGAGATGGAATTCGTCCAGCGATACTCCTGGGAACAACTCGAACACCTGGGGCAGGCGGCTGATTCGCCTGCGACCGTCTGGGTTCGAGCACAGGGACTGACCAATCGGGATGTGGGACGCTTCGTCATGGCCCTTCAGGCCATCCACGTTGATCTCCCGTTCATCACAGAAGCACCGAGATTGAAATTCCAGTGCCCCTGGGCTGATCGGGACCACTTCCTGGCACGACTCGACCAGCTCTCTGGTAGAATCTCGGAGAGCCACCCCACAACAGCAATCACGAGGAGCCACAGTGACAGAATCAGAAGAGCTGGAGATTCTCACGACATTCAAGGATTGTATTCTGGCGGACCCCCTCCTTGAGATCGGCCCGATCGTGGACAATCCCAGTCCGGAGAGCGACTACTCACCCATCTTCGGATGTTTCCTGACCCGTTGGAATCAACCGGGGATCTGGATTCGAGTCGCTGGAGAGTGGGCCTATCTGGGGTCCAGCTTCGAGTCGGCACTGCTCACGGCTCAACTCTCGGACTGGTGGTTTCCGAACCGCGACGGTGAACTGCTGAGAGATGACATCGACTGGTTTGAGACCCGGTCTTCACTGGGCGACAGTTGGGAGTACTGGGAGCTTCCCATGTTTCGAGAGGAACGCCGCATGCGACTGGCCCAGAACATCTCTCTGGCGACCGACGACAATTTCAGTGACCGGCAGGAAGGCTGAAACACATGGACATCACAATCCATCGAGGGAGCCGGGAAGTCGGAGGGAATTGTGTGGAAGTTCGCACTGGTGAGACACGCCTGATCCTGGATCTCGGAATGCCCCTGTTTGGAGACGACCGACAGCCGCTGGAGACGTTCTCGCTCCGACGACGCTCGACAACAGAGTTGCAGGAATTGGGCATTCTGCCGCAGGTGTCGGGTCTGTTTGGTGAGGGGACGCCACCAGCGGCCATCTTGCTCTCACACGCCCATCTGGATCATACGGGCCTGCTAAATCACTCGGCTGATTCCATCCCCGTTTATGCGAGTCCAGGCACCAGCAAGATGATGCTGGCCGGAAGCCTGTTTGCCGCTCAGGTGGGACTTCCCCAGGAGCGATATCGGGAAGTGAAGCCCGAGGAGCCAATCGCGGTGGGCAATTTCACCATCACCGGATACCCGGTCGACCATTCGATCTATGGCTGTCTGGCGTTTCTGATTGAAGCGGAGGGCAAACGTCTGCTGTATTCGGGCGACCTCCGCAGCCACGGTCGCAAGCCGGGGATGGAACGACGGCTGATAGAGGTCTGTCAGCAGCAACCGATCGATGCCCTCTTGATGGAGGGGACCCACTTCGGCTTCGCCGACGGCAACCCGGCCAACGAATACGAACTCGAACGGGAGATCGTGAAGTTCGTCGGACAAAGTGACAGTCTGGTGCTGGCGTCCTTCTCCCCTCAGCACGTCGATCGGCTGGTCGCCTTCATCCGTGCTGCCAAGCAGACAGGCCGTATATTCGTGGCCGATGTCTACACGGCCTTCATCCTGCACCTGCTCCAAAGCGAAATCAACCTCCCTCAGCCTGAGGCCCAAGGCTTCGTCCGCGTGTACGTCCCCAAAAATCTTAAAGAGTCTGGTCATCGACCGGGAAGAACCAAACAGATCGAACGGTTCCGGGACTCAGAAATCATGATCGACGAAATCAAAGCAGACCCGGAAAAGTTTCTGATGGTGTTCCGGGCTTCCATGCTGGAGGACTTCGATGGTGAACTCCCCCAAAGAACATCCTGCCTTTACTCACGCTGGCACGGCTACCTGGAACAACCAGACTGGTCCATCACCCGGCAGAAAATCGGAGATGTGAACGGAGAACTCCACGAAGTTCACACCAGCGGGCACATCCTGTCGGCAGACATCGTCCGTTTCGTGCACGCCATCGACCCGCAGACGATCATCCCGATCCACACGTTCGAGCCAGAGCGGTTCGAAGAATTCTTCGACAATGTGATACGGATCGAAGATGGTGTCGAACACACGATTGGATAACACCGTCGATCATCTTCTCTCAGAAAACCGAGGGGTCGAAGACGAGGCATTGCCGTCCCGCCTGCAGATTGAGGTTGCATCCATTCTGACCACACAGAATCAAGCCGGCGGCTTCTTCCTCCAGTCCTTCCATGAGCAGAATCCACTCCGGAGTTCGGTCCAGGATTGCTCGTACGTCATCATGCGAACAGCCACCGATGACGAGGACCGGCTTCTTCATCAGAGAGAACGGACCCGACTCGGGAACTCCCTCGAGTCTGGATTTGAATCCGAGACGACGCTTCAATCCAATCGATGTCTCACAAGCCTGGATGATCTCAGAGCGATGCTGCTCCCCTCTCACCCGGTAGCGACGCAACTGATCGATCACTTCGGGGACCTGACCATCGCGTGAACGAAGACGGTTGTCATGAATCCCTTTTACTTCGGCAAGAGACAGACAATTCAACCCAACGTCGAAGTGGCAAAGGTCAATCTTCTCCGCTGTTCGAACACCAGGCTCCTGAAACATCAATTCCTGGTCGACAATACGGTTTCTTGGGTGGGATACAATCCGACCCACGATTTCTGCCTCTCGGTTTCGAGACACTGACTTCATCATTCTTTTGTACTCAGCCACAACTTCAGGAAGGAATTGGCCGAGAGCTAGTGGAGGCGGATCAGTCTCAAAGCCAACCCCTTCTTGGCCCACAACGAGGTGAAGATAATGAGAACGGCGTGGCCGCTGGAGGGGAACGTACTTCTGGTGAATCTCACCGGTGATGCGACCGTTCTCGTACCGGAGATTACGCACGAGGGCTTTGCCTCGATGGTAGATCGTCAGGGCATTGTCACGAATCTCGACCTGGAGTCCCGTGTCATCAACTACACGGGAGAGCAATGGAGTAAGCGAATCAATGAGTTCATCTGGAAGCCGTCTTCGTAGCATCGCGGACACCAAGTGGGGGGTTAGACAGAGCGATCGAAGTTCAGATCCTGTCACGCATAGATGCCAACAGTGGGTCAGTGGTTGACTGTCAATCGCCCACAATCACGAAAACAGGGCAATGCACTCCAACGACCCAGAGCAGGCAGTCGCCTTTGCTTCAATAGAGCTATGGCGAAAAAGAAGTCCCACAACGAGAGAAGCGATGCAGACAGGCGAGTCCGCCAATGTGAGCGGCTGGCTCGGCTGATGCAGGTTCTGCATCTCATCTCAGGCCGGGGGAGATGGGATGCTGCCGCACTCGCCGAGGAGCTGGAGTGCTCTACGCGAACGATTCATCGACTCTTGCAAACACTCTCCGTGGCCGGCGTCCCCTGGTTCTTCGATGAGAAGCTGAGGGCGTATCGCATCCGACCTGGATACAAGTTCCCGTTACTGGATGTGAGTCCAACGATCGACGAAATGCAGTCGAAGCCAGCCTCGAGTCTCGACTCGGCCACAGAGAAGCTACTCAGTGATGGCGAAGCGTTTGCAGATTCACTCAACAAGTTCCTGGTTGCCGTTCGAGGGTTGAAATAAGAGTAGCACAAGGTGTGCTTGTCATCCGAAACGGGAGCTTCTCCAAAAAAAGTCGAAAATAGTTGGCTCACTCCAGTAGCTTCGTTACGGCTCGGTGATTGTTCTTCGCTCTTCGCTACTTACGGCGATCAATTGGTGAGTGAGATCCGCTCTCGTCCCGAGGGGCGGGATCTGAGGGGTTCTCACCAACAGTACATCCTCCATAAGTTGCGGCCGCGTAGACAAAGTCACGACGCTCGGCAGTGCGAAGAGACTGTTGAATTCGTCGTGCAATGACATCCAGTCGACATGAAAGATTCAATGTCTGGCTTGCCGTCAATCAAAGCAAGGTTACGATCTCGCTGTATTTCAAACTCATCTCCGAAAGGGTGACAGCTGACCCAGCCGCGATTCAGTCGCAGTAACCCCAAATAGGCAAGTGGTAGGTTGGTCAGTAAGTTGCTGCCCGTTTATTGGGAACCTGATCGTGAACGTCGGCTGTTCATGGCATGGTGTGATAACTCTCAGATGTGCAACTGCACGAGGAGACACACTATGTCCAAACGCCGCAAAGACGAACGCCCAGGTCAACAACGCTCCTCCCACCGAAATCCGTTGGTAGAGCGTCGATCCAAAGTCCATGAGTTTCTCTGCCGAGCTAATGATGCGGCGAACGCGATCCGTGAGGAGAGCCATGGGCGACACAGTCCCTCAGAGGTGTCGACCGATAAGCTCGAACAGGCCTATGAAGCCCTTCGGGACTACGTAGAGCCCGTTCCGTCGAAGACATACCCGACGCCATCTGGCCCACCATTCCACTCATTTCCTGTCTTAGCAGAGAGTCCGCTTCAAGCTTGGATGATCTTGCTAAATCAAGAAGCATCGACCATCGGAGGAGCGGACTTCCTCGAATCAGATGAGTACCAGGCAGTGCAAAAGGAGGCGAGCAAGCTCCTCAACCACATTATGAATCCTCCTCCGGAACTCATCCTTACTCGGACGCAGCTGGACCTCTTCAACGCCACAGACGAGCATCCACAAATTACAGAAGATATCGCGGCGAAGGCTGGTCGTAGTTGGGAAGCGGCTCGCAAGTATCTCCCGCGACTTCGAAAATGGGGTCTCGTTTGCAAGGCACGCCCGAGCGGTTACTACCGACGTGGTGACACACCATGAGGGAACACTCTGGCTACATCATGTATGCAGCCCCCCTCGATGTCATCTGACAGAATTGCGTCTCGTGTCCTGGCAGCACAGGACATCCAATGAGTTGTCCCCAGCGGCCGTCATCGAAACTCACTCGGGGCACTAATCCGGGTAATACGTCAAAGGTCCGTTCGGCTCCAACCGTGTGAGTCGGCATTCTCGAATAAGCCAGAGATCATGGACATGCGTTTTCAAATCATCTCGATCGAACAGCAACCACTTGACGTAGGGACGGCTCCTACGCCTCTGGATGCTGTCCGGTCATCGAGCGTTCTTCGGAACGCGAGGGATGGTTGTGGATATGCAAAAACCAACGTCACGAAGAAGGAAATGGACAATGCAGCTGACCGTTGAAGCTCCAGAGAAGAACGCGACGATGCCACCGAGTCATCCCCTCAATTGCGTTAATGAACGTGGGCGGGAGGAATCACGGTTACAAACGCTGGGAGAAGTCCTCGCGGCAATCGCGAAAAGGCAGAACATCACGGGAGTGGACGACAGCGGTGACAGTGGAACTCTTGCATAACGGGGGGATCACGCATGGCATCAAGACGAAAGCATAAGAACCAAAACGGAAAAGCGGAGAGAAATGGTCTGCGGATCGCTGTCTACATCCGTGTCTCGTCCACACGGCAGGCGATGGAAGGGGATAGCCTTGAAGCACAACGAAACGACAGCCGAAAGGGGATCGAGTACCGCTCATCAATGCAGGGGTGGGATGTCGGATTGATCGAACATTACGTCGACGCAGGGAGAAGTGCGAAAGACCAGAATCGCCCTGAGCTTCAGCGGCTGAAATCGGACATTGTGGATGGTCGTATTGATCTGGTCATCGTCGTCAAATTGGATCGATTGACGCGAAGTCTGTTGGACTTTGTCGAACTCTGGGAACTGTTCTCAACGCACGACGTCAGGTTGGTCAGTCTCCGCGAGGATTTCGACACGTCGACTCCCATGGGCGAAGCAATGCTGAAGCTCATCATGGTCTTCGCAGAGTTGGAGAGACAGCTCACCGCTGAACGGACTCTGGCCACCATGCTGGACCGCACTGAGCGGGGGCTGTGGAACGGCGGGTTTGTCTACGGCTACCAGTCCGATCCCGACGATCCCGGAAAGCTGATCGTCGATCGCGAGTGGGCAGCCATCATCAAGACACATTTTTTCGACGCCTTTGAGGAACTAGGGTCAGTGGGAGCCGTTCAGCGACACCTGAGGAATGTCGGAATACGTCTGCCCAAAACGAAGACGCGACACGGGAAGCACAAGGGAGGAAAACCGTTTGCCAAACAGCAGACCACTCGAATTCTGAGGAATCGCATCTACCTGGGAGAGCTTCACTGGGGAGACGCACACTGCCTCGACTCCCACGAACCGATCATTGAACGGCGACAATTTGACCGTGTCCAACGGAAACTGGACGAAACGACCCGGACAAGATCAAATCACCGGCATACGGATGGTCGGTGCTATGTCCTGCGAGGTCTCGTCCAGTGCGGTTGCGGTGCGATGATGACTCCCAAGAGTGCCCATGGGCGAAACCGTAAGTACCACTACTACACCTGCACGCGACAAAACCATTTGGGCAACAAGACTGACTGCCAGGCTCCCATGATCCCAGCCGAGTCTCTGGAACAGGCAGTCATTGACCGAGTCGTCAAGATCGGTGTGAATATTGGTGACCGGCAGAAGATCGTCGAAGCCGCGATGCGGGAGATTGACGACGAAGGACGAAAACTGGCCTCCCAGGTCGACATTGCTCGTCACAGGCTGACACGCGTTCAAGCGGAAATTCAGAACTTACTGGAAGTCCTGAAGCACATGGGCAAATCCGGGATCACAAGCGTTGGCGACGAACTGAAGCAACTGGAAGTGGAGCGGGACAAACTTCAGGCGGACATCAAATCCATGACCGAGCAGGAATCTCCCTTCCAGCGGATGTCCGAGGCGGGGCGGTCGTTTCTCGAAAACTGGACGGATATCGGAGAGATATTGGCAGGGGCGGACCCGGACGAGAAGAGGTGTATTCTCCACCATTTTATCCAGTCACTGGGACTCAAGTTCCTCGACATCGATGAGAAACGGGCAGAGTACGCCCTCACGCTTTTTCCGGAGGTCGGACCGGAAGATTTTCGGTTCAACAACGCAAACGAGACCATCTCAAATCATGGAAATGGTCTCGATGTGTTAACCCCTGAGGCGTTGGTTCGCCAAAGGGGTGAAAAGGCTCCCCCGGTAGGACTCGAACCTACAACCTAGCGGTTAACAGCCGCTCGCTCTACCGATTGAGCTACAGGGGATCTTGGTCAGAAACTGAGGGTGACCCTCGGGTGGACGTCGGATTATGGCGAGTCGTGAAAGGTGTTACAAGGGGAAATGGTTGACTCGGGCGAATCGTGGGGATTCCGCTTGTCGGTGGTGATGCTGGAACGGCAAACCTAGAGTTCTCATGGCTCAACCATCAACCTGTGATGACAGGTTCTCCACGATTGACGACCGCATCTTCGATGCGTCGCTCATCAAGAACGACCCGCCAATTTAGCGCGGATGAGACACTCACCAGCCCGTTCGATGCCGAATTCTTCGATGGGTCATGATCGATCCAGATGACCGAATTCGCCGCTGTCGAATCATGCAGGGACTGCAGGTCCTTCGATGTCGTCAAGATGATTGCAAATCTAAGGCAGAATTGGTTAAATATGCAGCTTGTGAGACCAGTTCATTGCTGTCGTTCAACCTGAAACTCAGCAATGCGACAGGCTCCCGTTCACCCAACGGGAGTTTGATCAAGTTCAAACTCAGTTCATCATCAACTGTTCGGTTCTCGTTTCTGCGACTTCCGAACTCTCGATCTCAAATTCAAACAAGATTCCGCCACACTGGGCGGCCCCACTCAGGAGGTTTTTTCGTCAGATGTTTCGATGTCAGAAGTGTGAAAGGATTGTTCCTGCAGGGGTAAGAAGCAACAAAGTGACGGTTGCAACCAGACCCAGAACTTACGAAGCCCGAGGGCAGGACCCCAGTGAACGTCGTGGCGGACGTGGTCGCTTTGTACGAGGGAAGCGAGTCCGGAAACGGAAGCCCTATGACAAAGGTGGCGTCGGAACGGAAATCGTTCGTGAACTCTCTGTCTGCCCGGCTTGCGCGGCCGAGTTAAATGAAGAGCTTGCAGCGGCAGCAGCAGTCGATTCACCCCAACTGCTGAATACCGATGTCGAGACAACCGAGGAGTAGCTCCTCAGTCTGAAATCACCCACGAAGGCGGGCATGTGCCTTCATACGACAAGTTTTGATTTTTTGAGGAGTGAGAGGAATGCCCCAAGGCAAGATTAAGAAGTTGACCGACAAGGGCTTTGGTTTCATCGAAACCGAAACGGGCGACTTGTTCTTCCACCTGTCCGCCATTCGTGATGGCAGCTTTGAGCAGCTGTACGAAGGTCAGACAGTCGAATTTGAATCAGGTCAAGGGCCAAAGGGACCACGTGCTGAGTGGGTCAAGGCTGTCGACTGAATTCCACTGATTTTCATCGAGCACACGCACCGGCGGCAAATCGAGTTGCCGTCGGTCGCGATTTCTTCTGCCTTGCCGGAACCTGCTTTTGTTCCGTTCTCGATTCTGAGCTCCAATCGGATGACGCGGGCTTAGAGTGCCGCGCGACGCCCCGGCTTGACCTTCTCAATGTGTTCCATCCCGCACGCTCCGGCTGTCGGCAGCATCTTGTGAGGACTGCATCGCCCTTCCGGGTTGAAGACAATCCTCAAATCTGTCATCACGTCGAGATCAGCTTCATCGAACAGCTGGTTCATGAAGTTGATCTTCTCCACGCCGATGCCATGCTCGCCCGTGACGCTGCCTCCCAGCTCGATGCACTTGCTGAGGATCTCGTCTCCCGCAGCGATCACCCGTTTGATCTGAGCTTCATCCCGCTCATCGAACAGCAGAATGGGATGGATGTTTCCATCACCCGCATGGAACACATTGAGAATCCGCAAGTCATGACGCTCACCGACCTCGGTGATGAACTCCAGGATCTCCGGAAGTTTAGTTCGGGGGACCACTCCGTCCTGAGTGCAGTAACTGGGTGCTAAACGGCCAATCACCCCGAAAGCCTGTTTCCGGCTCTTCCAGAGAAGTGCCCGCTCCTCTGGTGAATTGGCCATGCGGACTTCCCGTGCTCCTTTCTGCGTGCACAATTCAATGATGCGGCCGGCCTCCTCATCGACAGCGACCTCCAGGCCGTCGACCTCAATCAGCAGGACGGCTCCCGCATCGAGCGGGAAGCCGAAGTGAAACGCTTCTTCAAGTCCAACGACTATCCCCTGGTCCATCATCTCGAGTGCAGCAGGGATAATGCCTGCTCCAATGATGGCGCTGATGGCTTCTGTCGCTTCCCGAACCGTTTGAAACACGCCGAGCATTGTGCGATAGGCAACCGGATCACGTGTTAATCGGACCCAGGTTTTCGTGACGAGGCCGAATGTTCCTTCGCTGCCGACAAACAGACCTGTGAGATCATAGCCGGGGGGCTCTTCACAGGGGCCCCCCAGTTGCGTGACTGTCCCATCGGGGAGGACCACTTCTAGTCCGATGACATGATTGACGGTCACCCCGTATTTGAGTGTGTGCGGACCGCCGGAGTTCGTTGCGACGTTGCCGCCGATCGTGCATGCACCTTGAGAGGAGGGGTCGGGGGCGTAATGGAAGCCGGTCCCTTTGAGGTGCTGGGTGAGGTGCACGTTGACGACACCCGCCTCGACGACCGCGTAACGATCACGCAGGTTGACTTCGACAATCTGTTTCATGCGGGTCAGGCAGATCATCACCCCGCCCCCCATCGCAAGCGTTCCGCCAGCGAGCGACGTGCCGGCACCTCGCGGAAGGAACGGCACATCGAACTCGTTACATAACCTGACGATCCCAGCCACCTGCTCGGTCGAAGTGGGAAACACTACGACATCCGGCATCCGCTTTTCGACGACGTAGCCGTCGCACTCGTAGACCAGCAGTTCATCCCGAGAACCGAGCCAATTCTCCGCTCCAACGATGTCAGAGAGCTGAGTAAAGAATTGTTCGTTGACCGCCGTCTCAAGGGCAGGCTGTGCCATCAGTGTTGATCCGTGTCAGCAGAAGAAAGTCGTCCTTGCATGATGATAACGGCATGCCACCGAATGTCGCTACCAGCAAGATCATCGTTCTTGACCAACTCTCCTTCCGTAATTCCCGCGCCGTCGGCAAGCCAGCGAGCACGCTTTGCGGTCTCGAACATGCTTGCTGTCATCAACACCGGTCTGGATCCCCGCATTCGAGGGGATGTCGCATCGAAACGGACGTGCGGGGATGACACATCGAAAACGAAGCTTGAAAAACCGCCTCGATGCCAGCACCAGGGCTTTCGGCACAACAGCTAAGGCCACTCATTTCGCGTTTGTATCTTGCATCAGCGGCATTCGTGACGGAGAATAGAGACGCCGGTCGGGAGCGCTCTTCGATCGGTCCTGCCTCAATTTCCCTCCTCCTTGGAATGATGTCGCCATCATGCGTATCAGTCCCCTGCTTGTGGCGTTGATCGGAATCAACCTCACATCGGCTGCCTCCCTGGCCGTTGGTGAAGACCTCACCTTTGAACAACACATCCGTCCCATCTTTCGACAGCACTGTTTCGACTGTCACGGGGCCGAAGATGAGAAGAAGGGAAACCTCGATCTGCGGCTGGTCCGTCTCATGTCGACAGGCGGAGATTCTGGTGCAGCGATCGTCACAGGAAATCCCGACGAGAGTTTACTCATCCAGCGGGTTCGCGCGGGTGAAATGCCCCCCGGAGAAGCCAAGGTGACTCCCGAGGAACTGGCAGTCCTTGAGAGTTGGGTTTCAGCAGGTGCCAGGACGGCAAGACCGGAACCCGAATCGATTGGCCCGGGGTTGGGTGTCACACCGGAGGAACGAGCATTCTGGTCGTTTCAACCGATCAAACGTCCAGAGATTCCGACGTTCCCAGAAGACGCACGAGTCCGAACACCGATCGATGCCCTCCTCATCAAAGAGATACAGCCGGAAGGCTTGGGCTTCTCCCTCGATGCGGACCGGCACACGCTCATGCTTCGTGCCTACTTCGATCTCATCGGCCTTCCACCGACTGCGGATGAGGCGGAGCGGTTTCTGTCTGATGCCTCGCCGGATGCCTACGCGAAACTGATCGACGAGCTGTTGCAGTCGCCGCACTATGGAGAGCGCTGGGGCCGGCACTGGCTCGACATCGCGGGCTACGCGGACAGCGAAGGCGGAACCGACGCCGACGCAGAGCGCCCCTGGGCATGGCGATACCGCGATTATGTGATCCGGTCCTTCAACGCGGACAAGCCGTTCGATCAGTTCATCATTGAGCAACTCGCTGGCGATGAAATGGCCGGACCGCAGGAGGGAGACCTGACCGACAAACAGATCGAGTTGCTCACTGCGACCGGCTTTCTCCGGATGGCTGCGGACGGCACCGGGAGCGGTGCGGACAATCCAGAGGGGCGCAATCAGGTGATCGCAGATACGATCTCGATCGTCGGCACCTCTCTTCTGGGTTTGAGTCTGGGATGTGCCCAGTGTCATGACCATCGATACGATCCGATTCCGCAGTCCGATTATTTCGCCATTCGGGCCACTCTCGAGCCGGCGCTCGACTGGCAGAGCTGGAAGACGCCACCTCAACGACAGGTCTCGCTGTACACCGCGGCTGATCATGCGTTGGCGGCCAAAATCGAAGCAGAGGCCCAGAAAGTCGCCGCTGAACGTGAGGTCAAGCAAACGCAGTTCATGGCCGAGGCTCTCACCAAAGAACTGGAAAAATATGAAGAACCGCTGCGCACCGAGTTGCGAACAGCCTACGAAACGGCTGATGGCGATCGGACCGACGAACAGAAGGCGCTGCTGAAAGAGTACCCGAGCGTCAACATCTCACCGGGTGTGTTGTACCAGTACAATCAGGCCGCTGCGGATGATCTGAAGAAATTCGATACTCAGATCGCAGAGATCCGGGCCAAAAAGCCGGAGCACGAATACCTGCGGGCACTCGTCGAGCCGGCTGGTCATGCACCGGTCACGAAACTGTTTCATCGGGGAGATTACCGTTCCCCCAAGTTTGATGTGGAGCCCGCCTCGCTGACGGTCACGGCCCCTGAAGGCGAGCGACCGATCTTTCCCTCGGATGACGAGCTCCTGCCCACCACTGGTCGTCGGCTCGCGTTCGCCAAATCGCTGACGAACGGACGAAACCCGCTTGTGGCACGTACGATCGTCAATCGGATCTGGCTTCATCACTTCGGCCGGGGGTTGGTCGGGACGCCGTCCGACTTCGGCCGACTCGGCACTCCTCCGTCACATCCGGAGCTGCTCGACTGGCTGGCCGATGAATTTATGGCGAGCGGCTGGCGGGTGAGCCATCTTCACAAACTCATCATGACCTCGACCGCGTATCAGCAGTCATCCGTCCGCTCTCCACAAGCTGCGGAGATCGATCCGGAGAATCAGTACTATTCTCGCAAACCGCTTCAACGCCTGGAGGCTGAGGTACTGAGAGATCGCATGTTGGCCACCACCGGTCATCTCGATCGTACATTGTTTGGGAAGCCGGTGCCGATCAAGGAAGACGACGTCGGGCAGGTCATCGTTGATGAAAGCCAGCACCGCCGCGGCATCTACATCCAACAGCGGCGCAGTCGACCGGTCGCCCTCATGCAGGCGTTCGACGCTCCAGTGATGCAGGTGAACTGCGACATGCGTCAGTCGTCGACGGTGGCAACGCAGTCACTCATGCTCATGAACGGCGAGTTCGTGCTCTCGCAAGCGAAGCAACTCGCACAGCTGGCTGAGGCCAACCCTGACTCAACCCTCGACGAGCAAACACTCGCAACGCTTCCGGAGGTTCCGAGCCTGTTGTCGCCTTGGCAATTCGGGTACGGGTCGTACTCGCCCGAAATCAGTGAGGCCGTGTCGTTCCAACTCATTCCTCACTGGACCGGCTCCGGCTGGCAGGGAGGCGCGGAGTTACCCGACCCACAGACAGGCTGGGTCATTCTGAATGCGGGAGGCGGTCATCCGGGCGGCGGGGCCGAGCAGGCCGTCATTCGACGCTGGGTCTCACCTGCATCGGGACAGTTGAAGATCACCGGCTCGCTGCATCACCCGAGTGAGAACGGCGACGGCGTTTGCGGTCGGGTCGTTTCAAGTCGTGCCGGTCAAGCTGGCGAATGGGTTGCCCAACACAGCACCGTCGAGACTCCCGTTGAGGGGATCTCCGTTGAAGCAGGCGACACGATCGACTTCATTACCGACTGCCGCGAACAGGAGACGTCCGACTCGTTTGGCTGGAGCGTCACGCTCACCCTCACGAGTAGCGAGGGCACGACAAAGGCATGGTCCTCTGAGTCGGGCTTTCACGGACCAGAGTCTCCAGAACCGCCGCCACTCGCTCAGCAGGCATCGCGTGCCTGGAAACTGGCTTACTTCCGTCCCCCGACACATGAGGAGTTGGAGGTCGCAGTCCAATTTCTTGCCGATCAATTGAACACGATCGAAGTCCATCAGACATCACTCCCAGAGGGCGTGACTCCCTCCCGACAGGCGATGACCAACCTCTGTCAGGCCCTGCTGACATCGAACGAGTTCCTCTACATCGACTGACAAAACATATAACGGGCGCGAAATCACATTCGTGATTCCCACAAAGTTTTCTGGAACACTAATCGACACTAATGATCACTCATTGCAATAAGTGTAAATGAGTGCTGATTAGCGTTCCCCAAACCCTTCATCACATAGGCTTGTGAGTTGTAAAAAAACGATGGTCAACCAAACCACAGATCAATCGTCACGTCCACTTCGATCGCGTCGGCAGTTTCTGGCTGAGAATGCTATGGGGATCGGGTCGGTCGCGCTGGCGACCCTGCTTCATCAGGAGCAACTGCTGGCGGTGCCGAAGAACGTGCCGAAGAATCCGCCGACCTTCGATCTGATCGAGAAACCGTCGCAGTTCCCCGCTCAGGCGAAGGCGATGATCTCGCTGTTCCAACACGGCGGGCCCTCGCATATGGACCTGACGGACCCGAAGCCGGAACTCACGAAGTTCAATGACACCGAGTACAAGGACGACATTCAGTTCAGCTTCGTCAATCGGGCCACGAAGAAGCTGTTCGGGACTCCCTGGAAGTTTTCCAAGCATGGCGAATGCGGGACCGAACTCTCCGAGCTGCTTCCGCACACGGCGGAGATTGTGGATGACATCTGCCTCATCCGCTCGATGCACACCGGTGCCAACGGGCACGAGGTTTCGATCCGCTACTTTCACAGCGGCATCCCGGGTGTACTCGGGCGTCCCACACTGGGCTCCTGGCTGGTGTATGGACTGGGGACCGAGAGTCAAAACCTGCCGGCCTACATGGTGCTGACCGATCCCGGCGGTCACCCGGTTGACAGCGTGAACAACTGGACGAACGGGTTCATGCCGCCGCTGTTCCAGGGAACGGTGCTGCGTCCATCGGAGCCGAGGATTCTCAACCTCAACGCGCCTCCTCACCTGCGCGGGGACCTGCAACAACAGAATCTCGAACTGCTGGAGACACTCAATCGTCGGCATCTTGAACTGCACCCGGGCGAGGCCGACCTGGAAGCACGCATCGCGAGTTACGAACTGGCAGCCAACATGCAATCGGCCGCGAGAGAGGCCCTCGACATCTCTCAGGAAACACAAGCGACGCAGGAGATGTACGGTCTCAATGAGGATGCCACTCGTGAATATGGAACCCGGTGTCTGATCGCGCGTCGGCTCGTGGAGCGAGGCGTGCGGTTTGTGCAGTTATTCCACAGCGGCCAGCCCTGGGACAATCACAGCAATATTCGCGGTGCCCTTCCCAGCGTCTGCCAGAAGACTGACAAACCCTCCTCAGCACTGGTTAAGGACCTTAAACAGCGAGGTCTCCTCGACTCAACCGTCGTGCATTGGGGGGGCGAGATCGGACGACTCCCTGTCACCGAAAACCACGGTGACACCAAGACTGCCGGTCGCGACCACAATGGTCAGGGCTTCAGTATGTGGGTCGCAGGCGGCGGATTCCGAGGCGGCATGACCTACGGCGAGACGGACGAGTTCGGCCATCGCGCGGTGGTCGACAAAGTCACTCCCAACGACTATCAATCGACCCTGCTGTATCTGTTCGGTCTCGATCCCAAGCAGCTGTATTACATTCACAATGGACAGGTCAAAGAGATCACCAATGGTCGTGAGTCACGCATTGTGAATGAGATCCTGCATCGTCCTCCCACTGTGTAATTCAATCCTCCCCGGCAGTCACATTGCACATCACATATTCACGCTTGAACATCCTGTAAGGCTTCACATCATGAAATCACTCGTTCGCTCGACTCTGCTGATTCTGATCCTCGGCACGTCCCTCCATGCAGCAGATAACGAACTCTCAAAGACCGAGAAGGAAGACGGCTGGCAGTTGCTGTTCAACGGACATGACCTCACCGGTTGGAAATGCAACAACGGGAAACCCATCGCAACCCAGGTTGAGGATGAATCGCTGCTGCCGTACCAGTCCGGCGGGTATCTCATTATTCACGAGAAGCAGTTCAGCGACTTTATTCTCTCCTGCGATGTCCGCTTTGAGGATGAAGACACCAATTCGGGCATCTTCTTCCGCATCGAAAATCCGGAGGATCCCGTGAACACGAGCTTCGAGGTGCAGGTGATGGCCGGCAAGAACACCGGCAAGCACGAGATGGGAGCCATTTACGACCTCGTCTCCACGACAAAGAACGCCGGCAAGCCCACGGGAGAATGGAACCACATTGTCATTCGCTGCGAGGGACCGAACATTCTGGTCACAGTGAACGGCGAAGAGGTGAGTCAGTTGAACTGCGATGAATTCGACGAGCCGGGTGTCTGCCCTGACGGTGCGAAGCACAAGTTCAAGCTCGACGGAAAACCACGAGCCGTGAAGGACTTCGCCCGTTGCGGTTATCTCGGTTTCCAGGATCACGGACACAAAGTCTGGTACAAGAATGTCAAGCTGCTTGAGCTTTGACCGATGGCTGCTCATCTGCAACAGCGAGCGGAATCAATCGTCAATCGAAGATGACCTGAAGTATTGCTGAGCCAACGCGCCTTCAGGCATGACCAGTGACGGGCTCCAATTCGGTCCGAGATGTTGAACTGCGCAACCTTCTGGGTTTCGTTCAGAGAGCAGTGAATTCCCTACGACCCGCGAAGCATGCTTCCCGGCGTCTCTCTGTGGCTTGTCGGCCGCTCTGTTTGGTGATTCGGCACCGGCAGAGAACCGATTGCAATCACAGGCAAGCCACGGACCTGGCCGTATCGCCTGGAGAATTCACGCTCTCAACCTTCGGACCGGCCGGTCCATCTCTTACCACTGAGAGGCCTCAAGTTGCTCCATAGGGCTTCACAAGGACTCGCACATTTGTGTGAGTCCCCAACTGATCGGCACTGATGATGAGACCGATGTTGCACTGCGAACGCACGTGGTCCCCGAGTGTTTTCACCTGTTAGAAGTCGATGCACCAGGAAAGTGTCATGGATAGGTGGGGCGAACTAGATCTTGCCAATCTACCGAACGGTCGGTATCTTTCAGGGTAATGCACGGGAGCGAGTTCCTGTCCACGCTTTCTTGAGACCCGGAAGCTGCGCAGCGGGTAGCTTCAATAAAGGTGTCCTCTTTGCAGAGAGTGTCCGCAGGTTAGGTCAGTTGACGAGGTGACTTGGTATGTGTTGCCCCCTTCGATGGGACTTTTATTGTTTGCTGCTCTTCTCGGTGGTGCTGATTCCAGTCAATGCTTTCGCGGCTGAGGTTGGAAGCCCTGTTGGTGACTTCACGCTTCAGGACTATCGTGGTGCTGAGCATCGTCTGAGCGATTTCAGCCAAACTGAGGTGGTGGTCATCGCGTTCCTCGGGACTGAGTGCCCGCTGGTCAAGTTGTACGGACCGAGGCTCGCATCCTTGGCAGATGAGTTTGAGCCAGGGCAAGTCACGATTCTCGGCTTGAACTCCAACTCGCACGACTCGGTCACGGAGATTGCTGCCTATGCTCGTCGGCATGGCATCAAGTTTCCTATCTTGAAAGACACAGGGAACAAGGTTGCCGACCAACTCGGAGCCGAGCGGACTCCCGAAGTGTTTGTACTCGACACGAACCGGATCGTGCGCTATCACGGTCGAATCGACGACCAGTATGGTGTCGGCTACGTCCGCAACGAACCGGAACGTGAAGATTTGAAGGAAGCAATCCGCGAGCTTCTTGCGGGCAAGCCGGTCTCGGTCGCTTCCACGAAGCCGGTTGGCTGCCGCATCGGTCGGCTCAAGACTCCTGATCCGAATGCAGAGGTGACTTACTCGAATCAAATCGCACGGATCATGCAGAACCGCTGTGTCGAGTGTCACCGCGAAGGTGAGATTGCTCCTTTTGCTCTTCAGGACTATCACGAAGTCGTTGGCTGGGCCGAAATGATACAGGAGGTCGTCCACGATAATCGCATGCCCCCCTGGCATGCGGATCCCAAGCACGGTGATTTCCAAAACGACCGTCACATGAGTGATGAGGAGAAGTCTCTCATCGATCAGTGGGTGGCCGCAGGTGCTCCGGAAGGCGACACGGCTGATCTCCCAGAGCCTCGGGAATTCATCACCGGATGGCAGATGCCTGATGAACCGAATTTCGTGATGGACATCACCGAAACACCGTTCGAAGTCCAGGCAGAAGGAGAGGTCAAGTATCAATACTTCTCCATCAATCCCGGTTTCAAAGAGGACAAATGGGTCAAGGCGGTCGAGATTCAGCCGGGCAACCGGGCGGTCGTCCATCACATCCTGA
>JAGQQG010000066.1 GCA_020426325.1 Planctomycetaceae bacterium
TCCAGCGGCACACTGCTGATTGACTTACCTAACCCGAACTCTCATAAGCCTGGTACAAAAAATGGGGGCATCTCAGTGGGACATGAGGGCTGCGACCGTCATCGAGTCGACCCCAGATTCCAACATGCGAGTGGCAAAGCTGTGACGATAAGCCGTGAGACAGTACTTGACGCCGATGTGCTTCTGCATTCGGGCGAAGCGGCAGTTCACGGCGTCGGGTGTCCAAGCCATCCCATCAGTGTTTCGGAACAAAGCTCCATCTGTATATCTCGTCGATAACCGCTCGGTGATCTCCATCGCAGTGTCGGTGAGATAGACGGCCCGTGGTCGTCCACCTTTTCCTTTACTGAAGAACCACCGTCGCCGTTTGAGGTCTACGTGTTCTCCTGTCACCCTTAGGGATTCTTGTGCACGGCACCCCGTCTCCCAGTGGACAGTCAGCAGATTCCTGAATTCCTGGTCACTTGCCAATGCGAGAATCTTCTTGTGATCCTCCAGAGTGATGATCTGTTCTCGTCGTCCGCCTGATGGTTGTTCCATGTGTTGGACGGGAGATCGTTCGATGTAGCCCTGCTGTTCTGCCCAGCGGAAACATCGCTTGACCGCACGGCAGTAATTCCGTCTTGTCCCTGATGCGAGATGATCGTATCCATCAAGGAAGGATTGGACGTGATGAACCCGAACCTCATCACAACTCAGATCACCGACATGATCAGCAAATGCCTGGAGCCGTTGCCTGTACCACTCGTAGGTATCTGGTGCGCGGTTGCGTTGGGTCCAATCGAGGAACGCTTCGATAATGGCATAAATCGAATCTCTGCGGATCGTCTTTGGACGCTCAAGCATGAGCTTGTGAAAGAATTGCTCAGCTTGCTTCTTGTTCTTGCCAAGGTTGTGCTGAACACCGTCAATTGTGACGTACCAGCAGCGAGTCTGCTTACGAAACCAAGGGCGTGGAATTCTGGCCATGAATCTTCTCCTGAAGGATTCTGTGCACGATTCCGTGCACGAGAAGTGGAGAAAATGTTTTGCCCCTTGATTTCAAGCGTTTTTCAACAGTCCGACCGTGGAATCCGGAGGCCGACGCTCTATCCAATTGAGCCACGGGGACAAAAGGGTTTTTAGCACACCTGTACTAGATTTCTGAGACCTGTTGCACTCAATTATGCTTCGTCACGGTTGCCAACAGTTCCCAACTCCTTCGTTGCATCGTAATCTCGGAGACGGCGAAGTTTACCAATGGCCGCGAAACGCCGCAAGAAACGCGTTCCGAAGCTCACGGTGACTCATTTCGTGGTGATGCCCAGTTTGTGGAAGAGGTTGGGGACTTTGAGGGCGTTTTCGCGGAGGGCTGCGGTGATGTTGGGGACTTTGAGGGCGCGGAGTGTGTTCATCGCGGCATTCTTGATCAGGCTCAACGGCTGGGATTAGTGGCTGTCAACGGGCGGACGTCCGAGCGGATTTCGTTTCCGGCTTGAGGAGGGAGAGTCGAAACTCACCGTCTCGCTCCAGACGTACCAGTGGGGGTAGACGTAGACCCAGTAGCCGGCGGGGTAGCCTTTTTCGTCGGCATCTTGTGGGCCGGTCCACCAGCCTCGGTTGTGGAAGGCGCCGTATTGTTTGAAGTCCTCGGGCCGCTGGATTTTGTCCAGCAGGTCCTCGTAGCGGCCGTCGAGTGAGGCCTTGCGGCGGGCTTCGAGTGACGAGAGTTCGGGTGGCGGGGGCGAGTCTGTGCCGTGTGACTGACGGTGCAGTTGCCGGGCTCTCAGAACCATGTCGATGAACTCGGCGCGTTGACCGCTGCGGTCGTCACCCATCGCATCGCGGGCCAGTTCGAGGACCGAGTCGAACTTGGCGTTGCCAAGATAGGCCGAGTTTCGCAGCAGCATGCCGAAGGAGGCGACGGCGGCGGACCATTCGAGGTTGTTTGAGCGTGACTGCTTGTCGGGGTCATCGATCAGTGGGAACTCGAGTTTCTGACTCGTGAAGAATGTGGGGCGTTTGTAGCGTAGTTTGACTGTTAGCAGATCGGGGGAGACAGTGCGTGGGGTTGCTTCATTCAATTCAAGTTGATGACGTTCAAGTTGTCGAATACGACTTTGGAGCTCTTGCATCTGCTTGCGGGCGGCAATGACTCCAGGATGTTCCGCGCCGAACTCTTCCTGCAACTCCTTCGTGTGTTGCTCAAACGCCTGCTTTTCCTTTGCGATAATATCCAGCACGGTTCTCAACTCTTCTGGGGTTGCAGGCAAATCAGAGGAGAGTTGGGGGTTAGTGGTTGATGGTTGAGAGTCAGGTTCGATCGCGGGGGCTGTCTTTGAGGCGTCTTTGCTCTCCGCTCTTGTCTCTTGACTCTCCGCTGGCTGGTACTTGAGTGGGTCGACGTTCGGTTCGTTTGGCTGTCGCATCGGTAGTGCATGGGGGGGGACGATCTCGTAGAGCGCGCATACCGAGTGACCGGCGCCGAGGTCGCCGGCGTCGATTTGGTCGTTGTTAAAATCCTCTGCGGCGAGGGTGCGGTTTTCGTAGCCGATGAGGCGGTAGGCGCCGACGTGGGCCGGGTTGAACTCGATCTGGAGTTTGACGTCCTGGGCGATCGTGTAGAGCATGCCGGTGAGTTCGTCGAGGAACACCTTGCGTGCCTGACGCAAGCCGTCGATGTAGTGGTAGTGACCGTTGCCGTGGTCTGCGATCTGTTCAAGCTTCGCGTCCTTGAGGTTGCCGGTCCCGAAGCCGAAGATGCTGAGGAACACGCCCGTATCACGTTTCCCGGAGATCATCTGCACGAGCGGGGCGTCTGCACTTTCGCCCACGTTGAAGTCACCGTCGGTGCAGAGGATCACGCGGTTCGAGCCGTTGTCGATCTTGTGCTGCGTGGCGACTTCGTAGGCTGTCTTCAGTCCTGCTTCGCCATTGGTCGAGCCGCCCGCGGACAGCGAGTCGATGATGGACATGATCTCGTCGCGGTGTTCGCCCGAGGTGCTGTCGAGGAGGAGGCCGGCGTCGTTTGAGTAAGTGACGATTGCGATGCGGTCGTTCTCGCTCATCTCGTCGACGAGCAGCCGCAGCGACTCCTTGACCAGCGGCAGCTTGTTGTCATCCCGCATCGAGCCGGACGTGTCGATGAGAAACACGAGCGACGTCGGCGGCCGGTCCGCGAGGTCGATCTCCTTGCCCTTCACGCCGATGCGCACGAGCCGATGCGTCGCATCCCACGGACAGGCGGCTGACTCCAGCGAGACCCGCAACGGATGCTCATCGACCGGCTGCGGATCGTCGTAGGAGAACGAGTTGACCAACTCCTCAATCCGCACCGCATCCGGCGGCGGCAGCCGTCCCTCATCCAACAAAAACCGCCGCACATTCGCATAGGAAGCCGTGTCGACATCAAGGCCAAACGTCGAGAGGGGGGCGTCGACGGGTGAGGTGAACGGGTTCTCGACGATGGGGGCGTAGGACTCGAAGTTGTGCTGATATGTACTGGAGATAACAAGAACTCCATCATCGACTCTGTAATCGAGTCTCATCGGCTTGAGGATCAGATTCAAAGCAGATTTCAGCTTGATTCCCTCGACGTTGATCGTAATGGGAACCTGACTCGTCAAGCCGATCTCGGACAACGACCTCTCATCGATCATGAGATTGATCTTCGCATCGGTTGCCAAGTGCTGTAATACTTCGGTCAAAGGGGCTTCGGTGAAGCTCAGCGAGACCTGCTTTGAGAGTTCGTCATTCATGACAAGCAATTCCTCTCTCAGCTCGCGTATCTCTGCGGCTCTCTGAGCGGCCAATGTCTGCGTATCAACGAACTTCAAACCGAGATGTGATGACACTGCTGAGGAGTTGTCATCGGCCAACTGGAAAATCGCTCCACGTTCAGTCTCGTCGAGTTCTTTCCAAAAACTCTGTTCCTTGAGCGTGTTGGCCGGGGCTTTGCCATTACTCTGAGGTGACAAATACAGACGAGCACGATCTACGGGGGTTTCTGCTGAGAAACGCGAAACGGAGGCAGGTGAATGCATCTGCTGCCCTGACGATGGGGTGGATGCTTTGGTGGCAGGTTTACTGCCACTAAAGGACCAGAACCGACTGGAGTTCCGATCGGTTGGAGAGTTGATTGGATCGACTGACCCCAATGGGGCAACTGGCAGGAAGTCCTGTTCGGTCTGTTGCTGTAGGTTCTCTGAGGATGCAATGAAAGGTACTACCACACTTTCACTGCTAACATGATCGTAGGCGACATGCGGACTGTTGGCATCCGATGATTGTTCGGTCGCCTGGGGAGTGACAGCGAATTGAAGAACGGAATCCACATCGTTTCCGGGAGAGTTTTCGGAGATGCGAAAGTACTCCAAGCGTTGTTGCGTCAGGTCCTCGTGATTCGGGATTTCTGCAAAGTCGACGCCGTATGAATCACTTTGTGTTTGTTGCGTGACCATCGCGATACCGTCAGGTGCCGGCTGGTTGTTGACGGGGAGTACGACTGCCAGCAGGAGGGCGACGCTGACGGCGAGGACGGTCAGCAGGGCGGTGGTGACGGCGCGTCGTTGAGAGGATTCGGAGCGGTTGTTGTTCGACACGGCGACGCGTTTGGTCGGGCTGCGGGGCACGCTGCCAGTGGTCGCCGCAGAATGAATCGCGGACCGCTGGGTGTCTGTAAGTGTAGTGACCGGTTCGCTCTGCAGGGCCTCGTCGAGCAGGACGGTTGTCGCCCGCAGTTCCTCGACCGCACGCCGACATGCGGGTGACGTGGTGAGGTGTGCCTCGACGGTCTCGCGTTCAGCGTCAGAAAGTTCGCCGAGGACGTAAGCGGTCAGGCGGGGATCGTCGGGAGTGATGGGTGTGTCGGACATGGGTTGTCTCCACGTCAATTCGTCAAGGTGACGGAATCGTTAAAATGAGTGATCAGTCTGGTTGTTTGGTCGTCTGTTTCCGGCAGAAGCTGTCGATGGCTCGCAATAATGCCTGATGCCGCGAGACAAGCTCGGGGGACTCTTCTGCGGCTTCGATTGTGTCGATGGCGGCGGATAATCTTTCCCGCACGTCGTCTGCCGTCTCCCGTTCTAGAGCGCTGCGGAGTCGCGGAAGCTGGGGCGTTGCGGTCGCCTTGTAGGCACCGATCGCGCCGGCGGCATTGAGGCGGACCCATTTGTCGCCGTCATTGAGCATCTTCGCGACCTCCTCAGCGTCGTTCGAGTCGAACTGGTTGAGCCGCGAGTAGTGTCCCGTTCCCCATCCCCGCACAGTCCGGTCCCGGGAGGACAACCCCTCGAGGTATCTCAGACGTAGGTCATACTCCTGGATTACGCTGACCCCCTCCGGGATCACGAGGTCTGCCAACTTGATTCGCTCATTATCAACAGCAACAGTCAGCACCGGGAGTACGGGCCAGAAGTGGTCACCCTTGTCCAATGTCGACATGTGGCTTGCGATGCCGCCGATGACATCGAGACTCCAGTCGTAGGGGATCTCATTCCGGCGGAAGTCTTTGGTCGACAGAGGCGCCGGTCGCAGAACGACCTCGTGCTTCTCCAGTGGAACTGCTGCATACGCTTGCAGGACCTCGTTCAGCGACTCGGTCGTGCCCCGATAGAAGAGTCCCTCATGTCCGTTGACCCAATAGGCGTAAACTCGGCTCTTGTGGTTGGCGACAGGGTTCAGTTCGGCAAATGACTCCAGAGACATCTCGTCGTTGCCGTGCTTTTCCGTGCCCCACCCCCATGCCGTCTGAGTCAACACGCCAACGAAGAGCAGGACACATGAGGCCACGCCAGCGAAACGTACGGTCATGATTCGTCGTAAGTATTCCATGCCAAATTCCTCAGTAACGCTGGGTGAGGTCATTCGTCGCGGTTCAGTTGTTCTCGCAGTCTCTTGAGGCCCGTGTGGATCAGGAAGCCGACGTTGGTGGCGGTCAAATCGGTCACTGCGGCGATCTCGCGGTAGCTCAGGCCGTGCTGAAACTTCAGGCGGATGCATTCCTGCTGGTTGTCGGTGAGGTCGCCCAGGTGATCGAGAATGCGGGCGACGTCATCGCGGTCCTCGGCTGACCGGGCGGGGTTCGGTTCCTCGCTGCAGGTGTCGTCGAGCGTCGGTTCTGCGATAGCCGTCATCCGTGATTCCTTCCTTCGCACGTCGATCGCCTGATTGCGGCAGACGGTGTACAGCCACTGGGCCAGATGTCCGTCAATCGCCGTCGGCTGCTCGCGACACAGTTTGAGGAACGTCTCCTGCACGACGTCTTGGGCCCGGTGAGGGTCGCCCGTGATCCGCTGGGCGTAACGCAACAGACGTCCCTCAAACTGGTTGAGGGCCGCGGCCACCCATTCGTGTCCGGCGTGTCCATTGTGTTTCATCACAGAGTCCGCGACTCGTTCAGCAGGTGTGACGCAGCAAGACGAAAATCGTTAGCAGAAATCTGATCGATTTTTGAGAAACTGCGACGATTGACTGAGGAAGCTGCTCTCACGGCACTTTGGCTTCGTGGAAGTCAGAGTGATGTGCGTGTTCCTGCCCAACGGAGTTGTCGCCTGGATCAGTGCAATGCCGCTGTTTGCGCAAATGCACGACGGCTGTCGATCATTCGTCAGCTGTAGCGGTTGGTTTCGCGGAGGGAGATGACGTACGGGACTTCGGCTTCATCACCGCACCGTTTTTGCCAGCATGGCTCTTCGGCGGAGTGATGGCCGTCTCCCCGGTCCCTTCTGTGGTTTCCGTTGAAGATGCATCGGTCTCTATCGATGAGGCTGATTCCGACTGTTCATCAGAAGGCTTTGCTTCGTTGGAGACGTTCTCCGAGTGCGTGTCCTCAGATTCCTGTGTTTGACCGGCCATTGGATCTTCGGTCGTCAGTTCGCCGTTCGGAAGTTCGTAATAGAGTTGTCCGTTAATGGAGTAGACGTTCGGAATCCCCATGCGACGATTATCCTCCTGCGCCTTTTTGGTGGCGCGGCGGCCGATCCGCAGAATGCGGTTGACATTGACGAATTCCGTCAAGTCGGCCAGATATTCACGCAGAGGTTTTTTCATCGTTCACCAAGGCGAGGAATTGTCCGAACAGAGCTTCATTCTGGATGATGTAGGAGTCCTCGGCTCCCATGGCGACATCATGGAACTGACTCTCTGCATTGTAAACGAGCACCCACTGATCCGCCAAGAAACGGTAGCTTTCCCAGAAATTGCGGATGCTCCGCCAGAACCGTCGCCTTACGGCACGGTCGGGGACATTGTGGCCCCCTTTCTGGACCCGTTGCTGGACCCGCTTCAGACAAGTCTCCGGTCCGTCGAGGAACATCATCACCAGGGTGATGGGCATGTCGGCCTCACGCGCCCGCTCGAATGTACGTGCCATGCCGATCCCGGACAGCGTCGACTCGATGAGAATCGAATCATCAGTCTTCATCGCCTCATTCAGCGCAGAAAAGTATGCCTTGCCCGCTGAGAAACGAGCACCGTCGGGGTCCTCGGGTGCCAGCTTATAGGCCATCAAATCCGCACTGAGGTAGATGCACGGCTGTTCATCGAGAAACTCGTCCGCAAGCGTCGTCTTGCCGGTCCCGTTTGGTCCGCCGATGACAATCAACTGTCTCGTTGGTGTGATCGGCTGCATGGTTGAGTGAGACTCAAGAGACATCGATTGATCCATCAGATGATGTCAGACGCAACGAAGGTTTGGAACACAAGGAATTCTATCGTCGCCAGCGAGTGACTCTGCGCGGGCGACACACGAAACGTTGATGGGAGGATGTTGAACAAGACCTCATCTGACAATCGCATGGATTCTGACATCCTGAAGTCGATGACGAATCGCATGACGCGACAATCGGTGCCGGTTCTGGAGACGTGGGGAATTCCTCGAACTGAATGTTTCGATACCAGACTTCGCTGCCGTGATCGGTCAGCATGATCCGGCCGAAGCGGTTCTGTCCAAATCCCGGATCGTCGTTGAACTTGCTGTCTGCGATGCGATCGTACCATTCACGACTCCCGACGAGGACGCGCAGAATCTGTTGACCGTTCAGCCAGTGTTCGATCCAGTAATCCTGCACCACGATCTTCGCAGAGTTCCACTCGCCCGCAGGATTGAGCGGCTTGTTGTCGATCGGAGGATAGACATCGTACAGCGAACCGGTGCTGTTCTTTGGTTCGATTTGATGATCCGGATGGTCATCGTCGAAAACCTGGTACTCACAGCCCAGCATGTTGCCGTTGATGTCCTGCACACGATACTTGATCCCGCTATTCCCCAGCGGGGCGATCTTGAAATCAAACGACAGCACAAAGTTGCCGATATCCCTGTCCGTGATAATGTTCCCCGAGCGATCCTCCGATGGGGGAAGATGGATCATGCCATCAACGACCTCCCATCCGTTTGTCACGGGTTGACCGTCCATGGTTGTCCAACCGTTGAGGGTCTGACCGTCGAAGATGGACGACGGGCTGTCCTGCCCCAAGGCGGGAGTCGTCATCAAATATGCGATCATTCCCACGCAAAGCGCTCTCATCAGTGATATCTCCTCCGTCGGGTGGGCTGTGCCCACCAAATTGTTCATCGCAGAATCTGTTTGTTCAACCTCAAACTTTGAGGGACCCAGCTTCCTCTATCTCTTTCGGGCACGCTTTTTCGCCCGTTCGTGTAATTCGACCGGAACCTCACGAATGAGCTGATCCACCACGTCGTCGGGCGAGATGCCTTCGCTGTTGGCCTGAAAGGTCGTGACGATCCGATGCCGCAGGACGGGATGAGCGACCGACTTCACATCTTCGGTCGTCACATGAAACCGGCCTTCGAGAATGGCCCGAGCTTTTGCACCCACGATGAGGTACTGACCGGCTCGCGGACCGGCACCCCAGGAAATGTAATTCTTCACGAACGTCCGTGCCTCCGGCTCGTCCGGTCGTGTGGCTCGCACCAGGTCGCGAGCGTAAACGAACACATGTTCGGGCACCGGGACCTTCCGCACTACTTCCTGAAGAGCAAGCACCTGCTTGCCAGTCAGGGCGTGCGACAACTGCGGCTCCTCGCCTCCGGTTGTCTGTTTGAGGATCAGTAACTCCTCAGCAGCTGACGGGTATTTGACAACCACGTTGAACATAAACCGATCCAATTGCGCCTCTGGCAACGGATAGGTTCCCTCCTGCTCGATCGGGTTTTGCGTCGCCAGCACGAAGAACGGAGTTGGCAGTCGATACGTGTGCGACCCGACTGTGACGTGCCGCTCTTGCATGGCTTCGAGTAAAGCGGCCTGGGTCTTGGGGGGCGTGCGGTTGATCTCGTCCGCGAGAAGTACGTGGGTAAACAACGGCCCCTGCATGAACTCAAACCGTCGTTGCCCCGTCTCCGGATCGTCCTGCAACACATCAGTGCCTGTAATGTCTGACGGCATCAGGTCGGGCGTGAACTGAATCCGCCGGAACGACAACTGCAGAATGCCCGAGATGGTGCTGACGAGCAGGGTCTTCGCCAGCCCCGGCACGCCGACCAGCAGGCAGTGACCACGACTGAACATGGCAATCAGAATCTGATCAACGACGTCGGTCTGCCCGACAATGACCTTGCCGATTTCTTCCCGCATGCGTGCATACGCATTCGCCAGCCCACGAATGGCCTGCTCCTCACGCTCCCGCTGGTCCTGCTCAGACAAGACCGCTTGTGCCTGCTCGTTCATGAATGGTCAATCATCTTGGCAGTATTCGACATTTATCCGGATCCACATCCTATGGCATCAGTCGATCCATTGGCACTGATGTTGTGCAAGAGGTTACTGGGGTCCAGATAATTCAGATCCACACCATGTCGTAACAAGAACTGGTGTCATTGCTGCAATGCCTGAGACATCTCTTCAGTCAAATCGCGAAAGGTGTTGATACCAGACGGCAACGGGTTCCCAAGTTTTTGCAGCCGTATTGCTATCAAAAACCCAGTTACCGCGACAATCCATCCAGCAACACACAAGAACCACAGCGAGGTGAACGTCATCAGAATCGCGATCAGCCCGGAACCGAGTGAGATGAATAGAGACAGGCTGGCAAGACCCTCCCAAGGCCAATCGAGTCTGCGAAGGCGACCCATCGAGTGCAGTTGCAGACGATCCCAAACATTGGCGAGTTCCTTTCCTCTGATCGTTTGAATGATCAGGGTGCTGGGACCGAAAGAGGGGGGAGAGGCAGTGACGCTCTGTACAACGTCCTCAATACCTCTGAAAGTTCCGGCAAGTTGACATCGGTGTCCCGCGATGGAAATTGGAGAATAGGATGGGACCGGAGTGTGCTTGGCAATCCAGTCGACGAAGCGAGAGATTGTCAATGTCGGTTTAACAATCTGTTTCCATTCTTCTTCAGAGATGTTTCGGTTGCCAAAGTATTCATCCATTGCTTCGAGAGGGGCGGTCATGCCAAAGCACGATTGCAGACGCGCATGAACATCTGCAAAGTCCAATTCCTCATAGACTCCATCTCCCAGTGACTTCAGCCAGTCAATGAGATTTGCTTCTGGGTCGACATGGGCCTCGTCTTCGTCAATTCCCAGTACATCGACCCAAAGTGAGGGGAGGGCTGCCAAAATCAGTTCGCGCTTGGTTGACATCTTCTCTTCACTATGAGCTGAAAGTGGAATCTACCATTTCGTTCAATGCACATACATCATCACTCATGGGCCCACAGTTCACGGACCGAGGTCATCTGGTCAACCGAACTCCGAGTAAGCATCATACGAAGTGCGACGACCGAATGGCAGCCCTGACGACTCCACAGTTTACGCCCCTCACATGACTCGACATCATAGGGTTATGTCAGAATTCGCACGATCACGACGACTCCTGCCCATTGCTTGTCTGCTTGCGGCCAGTGCTCACGCGGTATGCGCAGCTGACGTTGACTTCAGTCGCGACATCCGGCCGATTCTGAGTGACGCCTGCTTTGCGTGTCATGGACCGGATGAGAAAGCTCGTGAGGCCGAACTGCGGTTCGACGTGCAAGACGGGATCTCAAAGGCTCGGGAAGATGGACTGCTCGGCAACGACCCAACCGATAGCGAACTCATCAGGCGGGTGACATCGGACGATCCGGACGAACGCATGCCGCCACCCAAATCGAACCTGTCACTGACGCCTCAACAGATTGACTTGCTCAAACAGTGGATCGCTGAGGGAGCCGATGGCGGAGCCCACTGGGCTTATGTCACTCCCGTGCGTCAGGCTCCGCTTGCGGTTTCGCAACCCAGAAGGACATGCAACGCAATCGATCGTTTCATTCTGGCAAGATTGGACGCCGAAGGACTCTCGCCGTCCCCCGAGGCCGAGCGTACGCGGCTGTTGCGGCGTGTCACGCTCGACCTCACCGGTGTGCCGCCCACGATTGCCGAGATCGATGCGTTTATCGCGGACGACTCCCCTGATGCGTATGAGCGGGTCGTCGATCGCTTGCTTGCTTCAGCTCGATACGGTGAACGAATGGCGTGGGAATGGATGGATGCGGCCCGGTATGCGGACACGAGCGGCTTCCAGGGAGATCCGGAACGGACCATGTGGCCGTGGCGGGACTGGCTCATCGGTGCTCTCAACGCCGGAATGAAATTCGATCAGTTCACGGTCGAACAACTTGCAGGCGACCTTCTGCCCGATGCGACTATCGACCAGCGGATCGCGACCGGGTTCTGTCGCAACAACATGCACAACGGCGAAGGGGGCCGAATTCCGGAGGAGACGCGAGTCGAGAACGTGTTCGACCGAGTTGAAACGTTGGCAACTGTCTGGCTGGGGGCCACGTTGACCTGCGCCCGCTGTCATGATCACAAGTACGACCCGTTCACCCAGCAGGAGTATTATCAACTCTACGCTTTCTTCAACAGCACGACCGAAGAAGGTGGCAACTTCCGCGGCGGTCGCATCCCCCCGACGATGCAGTTGCCGACGGATGATGAGACTGCAGAGCTTGCCAAACTCGACGACTCGATGCAGGAGCAGACGACGAAACTTGTTGAGTGGGAGCAGGCACATGGTGAGAATTTGTTGCAACCAGCTGAGGCCGAGCAGACGGAAGTTCCAACACCAGTCACCCCTGACAATATTCGTGAGGCACTTGGCAAGCCCGTCAATGAGCGGTCAAACGAACAGTTGCAGGCAATCATTGATCACTACAAAGCGTCACAAGCGGAGTTTGTACAGCAGTTGACGTCGTTCAAGGAGACCCGCGACCGACGCAATCAGGTCAACGACCGCATCGTGCAGGTGATGGTCATGGACACACGCGATGAGCCGCGTGACACGTTCGTTCTCGATCGAGGGACGTACAACAAGCCGGGGAAACAGGTTGCCGCTGCTGTTCCTGCGTCGTTGCCATCGCTGCCGGAAAATCAACCGACGAACCGGCTCACACTCGCCCAGTGGCTCGTCGATCCGCAGCATCCGCTTACGGCACGTGTCACGGTCAACCGCGAGTGGCAACGGTTCTTCGGGAAAGGGCTCGTCGGCACGGTCGAGGACTTCGGCTCACAAGGCGATCTGCCGACGCATCCCGTACTGCTTGACTGGCTCGCCACCGAACTCATCCGCACCGACTGGGACATCAAAAGATTGCAACGACTGATCGTCACCAGTGCGACGTACCGGCAGTCCTCCCGAGTCTCTCCCGAGTTGGCTGAGCGCGATCCCGGCAACCAGTTACTCGCTCGAGGACCACGATACCGAATGCCCTCGTGGATGCTGCGGGATCAGGCATTGGCGATCAGTGGCCTGCTCAACGATTCGCAAGGTGGTCCGTCAGTCAAGTCATATCAGCCTGCCGGTCTGTGGGCCGAAGCAACATTCGGCAAGAAAACCTATGAGCAGGATCACGGGGCGGCGCTGTATCGTCGCAGCCTGTACATCTACTGGCGACGCATCGTCGGCCCGCCCCTGTTCTTCGACGCGGCCAAACGTCAGACCTGCGAAGTCAACGCGGTCCGCACCAACACACCGTTGCACGCACTCACCACGATGAACGACATCACGTTCGTCGAAGCGGCCCGCGCTATGGCTCAGCGTGTGCTCCTCGAAGCAGGCGAGGCCGACGAACTTGCAGTCACGCTCGCCTTCCGTCTCGCAACATCCCGTCCCCCCACCGATGAGGAACTCACCGTCCTGACGACGCGACTGCAAACGCTCCGCGAGCAGTACGTCTCCAATCCAGACTCCTCGAACGAACTGCTCGCAGTCGGCGAGTCCCCCCGCGACGAATCCCTCAACATCACCGACCATGCCGCGATGACGAGTCTGTGTCTGTTAATCCTCAACCTTGATGAAACACTGACGAAGGAGTGAAAGGGGGTGGCACCTTCCCGATCTCAATTGCGCCCCCTGACTCAAGTTCATTCTTCGCAGAGGGAGTTGGTTGAGACCGGTCCTTAAGATACCATTTCAGGTGGCCTCAGACGTGTTGGTTACCGAACTTGTTCTCGATGGAAGTCTCGAGATCGTGTCATGTCTCAGTGAAGTTGATGTGTAACCGATAGTCTGAGGTGAAACACGACATGTGAGGGTGAACCATGCGTCCGTGTCCACGATGTAATGCGTCAGTTGGCAATGAAGCCAAGGCTTGTCCGGAGTGTGGTGTCTCGATGATTCCCACGATCGGGTATCAGGCTGCGCCGGCTCCCGGCCCGGATCTGGAGGCACTGGAAAAGATCGACGAAGACCGCCGGACGCTTGGCTGGTACTTTCTGGGCTTTCATGCTGTGCTGGGCGTTCTGGTTTGGAAGCTTTCCGGAAGTGCAGTCCTGGCCGCATCGGGACTGCTGGTTCTTGTCGCGTTCGAAGCCTTCGTTATCGACTTGACCATTCTGTTCCCGTTCTGTCTCGCGATCTTGTTGCTATCCCCAACCGTCATCTCTGCGGAAGACGCAGATCCCATCGATCCGATTGGGACGCAGTATGCGACCGGACAGGTTGTCTTCACTGCCGGTGACCAGGATGACTGGGATGCGGCCATTCGTGAGCGCGGGTGGATCCTCAAGGAAGGAGACACGTACCGCATGTGGTACACCGGCTACGATGGCTCTCGCGAAGGAGTCAAACATCTGGGGCTGGCAACTTCACCTGACGGGATGAAATGGACCCGGTCTGCGGAGAATCCAATCTTCGACGAGCGTTGGGTGGAGGACATGCAGGTCATGAAGCATGACGGCCGCTATCTCATGTTTGCGGAGACGGCTGATGGCAATTCGCAACTGCTGACTTCGGACGACGGCATCAAATGGACATGGGACAGCGACCTCGATATCCGGCATCCCAACGGAGAACGCGTGACCGATCGACCGTGCGGCACGCCGACAGCCTACTTCGAGGAGGGGACCTGGTATCTGTTCTATGAAAAGTGGGATCAGGGAGTCTGGTTGGCTAAATCGACCGACCTGAAGAGCTTTACGAACGTGCAGGAGGACCCGGTGATCACACTCGGTCCGGACAAGTATGATGAATTGATGATCGCTCTGAATCAGGTCATCAAGCAGGGGGACACGTACTACGCGTTCTATCATGGCACTGGGACAGAGACGAAACCACGTGACTGGTGCACGTGCATGGCCACCTCAACCGACCTGATTCACTGGACCAAGTCGTCCGAGAATCCGTTGTTCCCCACGACGGAGAATGAGTCCAGCGGGATTCTGGTCCACGACGGCGAGAACTGGCGACTGTACACCATGCATGCTCAAGTGAAGTTGCATCGCCCAGAATAGCCCTTCGCCCAAAAGGAGTTGCGCATGAGCCAACCAACAGTTGTCATTCTGGGAGCCAGCACCGATCGGAGCAAGTTCGGGAACAAGTCTGTGCGGGCTCATCTTCAGGCAGGGTATACGGTCTATCCGGTGAATCCCAAAGCGGCAGAAGTCGAGGGGCTAGCCACCTATGCGTCGATTGCTGACCTGCCGATCGAGACAGTCGATCGTGTCAGCATCTACCTTCCACCAGCGGTGGGGATGACAATGCTTGACAAGATTCTCAGTCTGCATCCGCAGGAAGTCTGGTTGAACCCCGGCAGCGAGAGTCCTGAACTGCTGGCCCATGCGCAGGCACTCGGTTTACCAGTCGTTCAGGGATGCAGCATCGTCGACCTGGGAATGAGTCCGTCTCAGTTTCCGTAGGATCTTCGATTGATCACAGAGCGTGATCACAGCTGATGTCGAAGCGGTCAAACACCCGTGCTGAGAGCAGAACGAGAGCCACTCCAGTGAACAGCATCATCCCCCAAATGCCGATCACGAACAGGACATGATGTCCGCCGAGTCCAGAGAACAGCGGCAGTTCACTCATCCAGCGACAGTTGACGGCCCACAAGAAGATACACGTCAAGGCTGACAGACACAGCACCCCTTTCGCGGTGAACGTCAGAGTCGCGCGAATGAACGGCTGCAAGCCCTCCTCGCTCTGCCGGTAAGGGAACATCAGGTAAATCAGATTATCCAGCCCGAAAATCAATACGTTCAGCGGGATCAACATCAACAGCGCGTTACCGACGATCAATAATGGGAGCGGTCGAACGATGAAAGCAAACAGCAGCACGAAAACCTGTAACAGGGAGGCCAGCAACACTGGTACCGCGAGCTGACCAATCACGATTGCCAATGGACTCGCCGGCAGCGTCTTGAGGACCGGCAGGCGATCATAGTCTCGGCGGAAATCAAATTTGAGTGCAGCGGGGAGAAGCAGGAACGAATAGACAATGAGAGCCGAGGCAACGTTCAGGAACGTATCAACGGAATCATCATTCGCGAGGAGCGGCAAACTGGACAGGACTGCGGGAACTCCCAATGCAAAGAGCAGGCTCACCTCGTACTTGCGTGCTCCCAGCCACTGCCTCCAGGCGATCGGTCCGACTCCAGACAGCCGCGCAATCTGGGGCAGCGGAGAGCTGCGACGCTTCGCATGCTGCTTCGCCCGTTTGGCCGCTGCGATTGAGGCATAGGCGCGGCGAATCGACTCAGCATTCTGGTCGGCGAACAGGCCATCCAGATGAATCACAGCCGTCGTCAGGGCCAGAGTCATACTGCCTCCCAGGGCCAGCCAGCTCAGGAGCGACACAGAGACAGAGGGGCTTGTGATGATCTCCACAAACGGCAGGAGGGGAGCCGAGAGCACCATCCCGGCTGACGTTGATCGCAGTTTGACCAGTTCATTCGCGAACTCGATCGGAAGTGAGAAGAATACGGGATATTTGCTGATCAGGATAGCAGTCGATGAGATCGCAGAGATGGCTGCACTGATGCCGGCAGTTGCCGCGATCGTCAGCACGGCTGCTCGAATTTTCAGGAAGACCGAATGATCGACGCCTGTGATGATGATCTCCGCCGCTAATCGAGTGACGTCGAGAAAGGCCAGACCCAGCAGCATCCCCAGGAATCCCGTCCACCACATGGACAGTTCAGGGAGGAACATCAGTGAGGCGAACAATGCCTTGAAGATTGTCGCCGTGAAGATTGTCGTGAGCCGGTAGCGAATCAGTTCGGCGCGAGAAAACGGTCCGCCGCACATCAGCGAACGCTCCGCGGGTGTCCACTCAATCGCAGCCGCCGGACGAAAGGTGGATGCCTTCAGCAGATACCACAAGCAATACGCTGCACCAGTGCAGAAGACCCCGTTGCGGAATGCCTCGGGTGTGAACGATTCCCGTAACAACATGCTGGCAACGAAGTTCACCACCCAGATGAATGGCAGCACGATCGCAATCGCCGAGAGCACGAGGCGCTTGGGAGAGGCAATCTTGCGAAGCATTGATCGCAAACGTGCTTTGCCTCGCGTCACGAATAGTTGCCGCAGGGCGGGATTGGGGAGAAGGAGTTGAAACATGTTGCTGTCCAATAATCTCCGTGAAATCGCTGATCGCATGTGTATGCGAATGAGGTGATGCTCGGTGTGGACTTGCGGTTATGGACTGATCGGCTACGTGGCCGAAGTCTCTGGCTGAGTTGCCATGAAGAAAATGCGTTCCAGGGTGAGTTCTTCATCCTCACCCACAAAGGTGGTGCGCAGTTCGTCGATGGTGCCACAGAAGCGTTGACGACCCGAGGCGAGGATCAGGACATGGGTACAGAGGTCTTCGACCATCGCCAATAGATGCGAACTGACGATGACTGCTGCTCCGGATGCTGCTCGCTCGCGAATGGACTCCTTGAGTTTATGGATGCCATGAGGATCAAGACCGGTCAAAGGTTCGTCAAACAGGATCGCACGTGGGTCTCTGAGATAGGCACAGCAGATGGCCAGCTTTTGCCGCATGCCCCTGGAGAGGTCGCCGGCAGGAGTATGCCGCTTCTGCGTCAGCTCGAAATCTTTCAACAGCAGGCGTGCTTTCTCGTCCGCGTGATCGACACTATAGGCAGAAGCCACGAATGCCAGATGCTCATCCACAGTGAGATCGTTGAATAACTGAGGATCGTCTGCGACGTACGCCAGACGATGTTTGACTTCGATGGGTTGCTTCGACACATCGCATCCGTCAACCGTCAGAGTGCCTTTGCTCGCGGTGAGCAGGCAACTCAGGGTCCGCATGGTTGTCGTTTTGCCGGCACCGTTTGGGCCGACGAGCCCCAGAATCTGACCGGCAGTCACCTCAAACGACAGCCCGGCCACGGCAACCGTGTCGTCGTACGCTTTGTGGAAATCTTCTACACGAATCACGGGAGGGGCCCTCGTTTCGTCAGTGGGGAAGGTGCGAACACTGCACAAGCCTAGCTCACAAACGAGGGGCGGGCAGCGTAGCGAACGAAACGGTCATAAGGCTTATGCCGCCCGGAGAACGTCGAGTTCTTGCCATCGACGTGCAAGGGGTGGAACAACGCGTTGCATGAAAAACCGGAGGCCCGACCGGGCAGAACCGCGATCAGGCCTCCGAGGACCACTCGATTTCGAAGACGTAACGATTACCGTTGGACCGTCTTCATCTGATTCAGGGCATCGACGTAATCCAGCGTGATGTCCAAAACCTCATCAGTATAAAAGTTCTCAGCAAACAGTTTTTTCTCTTTAGCTCCGTCAGGTTCCTCAGACGGAGTTTCATCGATCGGCACGGCATCACCTGTTGCAGAACGGTCATTGATCGCCTTCGCAAGACGGTCGTCAACTTCCCGTTCCTCTCTCAAAACGTCCTCGTTGAGAGAGATCGACTTTCGATTCTTGCGTTCGAGATAGCGGCGAATGGCTTCCTGGACCTTTCCGAACTCTTCGTTATGTGCGACGCGGTCAGCACTCGACTTGCGAAGAACGGTTCGAATCTCGTCGTTGACCTTGCGGTCCGGGACATAATCGGCTTCGGGAATGTGTTCGAATGGCAGGGCGTTATCGAGGTACATTTCGCCGACGTCCAGGTGGTCAAACACCGAGGGGAGGACGATATCCGACTGGACGCCCCGGTTTTGTGTGCTGTCACCATTGACACGGTAAAACTGGCTGATGGTCAGTTTGAGCGACCCTTGATCGGCACTATTGCTCGGTCGAAAGATGTTGAGCATCTCGCGCGGTTCAACGGGCATCACGTTCTGTACTGTCCCCTTCCCGTGAGTGGTCGAGTCCCCCACGATGAGGCCGCGATGGTAGTCCTTGATCACGCCTGCAAAAATCTCAGAGGCTGATGCTGACGCACGATTGCAGAGCACAACGAGGGGACCTGAGTACAGGACTCCTCGACGATCATCGGGGTAGGCACGTACACGCCCGTCAGAGTCCTTGACCTGAACGACCGGACCATGATCAATGAAATGTCCGGAGACTTCGATGGCTTCGGTCAAGGAACCCCCGCCATTGTCGCGGAGATCGATCACGATGGCATCGACACCGCCTTGTCTCGCAAAGTCGTGCAGGACCATCTCCACGTCTCTGGCAGCACTCTTGAAATTGTCGCCTCCGCCCGATGCGCCCGCGAAGTCACGATAAAACGAAGGAATGGAGAGCAACCCGATTCGTCCCTTGCGGCCGACACGGGCGTCAGTCTCGATGATCTCCCCTTTCACTTCGGACTCTTTGAGTTCGATCTTCTTCCGAACCAGGTCGTAGATTTGCACGACGCCGGTTTCCGGTTTCACCTGCAGACGCACGATTGTGCCGCGGGGTCCACGGATCTTCTCCACAACCCGACGGAGTTTGAGGTCGACGATGTCTTCGATCTCCCCTTCAGCCTGACCGACGCCGATGATTTTATCGCCGACTTTGAGCCGTCCGTCCTCAGCAGCCGCCCCGCCTGGGATAATCTCGTGAACGATGGTGTATCCATCTTCCGAGCGGAGTGATGCCCCGATGCCGTCCAGACTCAACTTCATCTGGATGGTGAAGTCCTTGACGGTGTCCGGTGACATATAGGAGGAGTGCGGATCGAAGCAGTTGGTCAGCGTGGTCAGATAGACTTCCAAGACCTCCAGACCGCCGGTCTGGTCGATATTTCGCTTGTTATTGCGATACCGCTTGTGCAAGCGGTCGCGAGCTTCGACCATCGGATCCTCGGCCGGTTCTGTTTCTTCCGAGTCGTCCGACTGCTTGGCGGCTTCGGCAAGTTTGAGTTGCAGCAACTCGTACTTGACCCGCTTCCGCCAGCGATCATCGATCTCAGCCGTGCTGGCTGCCCAGGCAAGGTCGTCCCCATCAATCACGATCGACTCATCTTTGGTGAAGTCGAAGTCCTGGTCGATCAGCTTTTCCACAAGGTCATAGCGTTCGCCAAGTCGGGTCCGGTACGTGTCGAACACCTGATAGGCAAAGTCGACGTTTCCCACTTTGACGGCGTCGTCGAGCATTGTCCGCACCTTGGAGAACCGATCGATGTCCTCTTGGAGGAAGTATAACTTCTGAGAATCCCAAGTATCGAAATAGCGATCGAACAATTGCTCGGAGACCGCGTCGTTGATCTGCACCTGATTGATGTGATAGCGAGGGACAATCTGTGCGACGAGCTTGGCAATCTGCTGTTCCTCGGGAGCCGCAGAAGAAAACTGCTGGGCGAAGAACGACGTGCCCAGAATGAGCATGACAGCGAGAACAAGTTTGCTCGAAGCACGAGAGGGTTTGCGTCCGATCATGTGATTCCTCAGCAAGAGCAGAGAGTAAGACAGGGCTACCGGGGTGACCAATCCTTTGGTCGTTTCAGGTTCGCCTGCCACATCCCTTCAGGGCATCTCAAGACTTGAAAGCAAGATCAGATCGGGTGAATTGTCCTTCAGGTGCGGCAAGCCCATGAATGTTATCGCATTTACCAGAACGCCTCAAGATGCAGTTGGAACCTCTAAACGCCGGGAATGCCTTGCCCGCCTTCAGCTTAGGGATCTCGAAAGGAAGTCATCTGGAAGATCGACAATTTGGACATCATGAGAAAATCGAACAGCAGATCGCACCTGCATTTGCCCAAGTGCAGGACTGTCATTCATCTCGCCGTTGAATCTGAGTTGTTGGAATTCTCTTCGGTCGGTTCTGGGGAGCGATTTTTGCCGTTGCGACGTGGCTTCAGAAAATCATTTCCACAACGCCGTCCACAACGGATAGAATTCTTCAGAACATCATCTGTTTCGGGGCGCATCCTTCGACCGAGGTCCTTTCATCATCAGACTGATGTTGGTCGTAAGATCGCAATCTGACTCTGCGGAGCCTGTCGAAAATGCCTACCTACGTTTACGAAGTCATTCAGCCCGACGGACAGCCGGGAGAACAGTTTGAGGTCGTCCAGCCGATCAGCGAACCCGCGTTGACCAAACATCCGGAGACGGGAGAACCGGTGCAACGAGTGATTCAACCGGTCTTCATCGGCGGCCAGTGGTCGGAGTCATCCATGCACCGCAACATGCAGGATGACAAGAAACTGGACCGGCTGGGTTTCACCAAGTACGTGAAGTCGGGTGACGGCGTCTACGAGAAGCGGGCAGGCAAAGGCCCCGATCTCATCACTCGGGATGCACCGATCACCGGAAAGGATCTCAAGTGACATCGTCACGTGAGTGACAACCGTCACAATCGGAAAACTCGATTGACCTGTCCGAACAAAACACAAGTTGAAGCTGCGTCCTCTCTGATGGTTTGACGATGCAAGAGAATGGAGGAGATGACCATCCGACCATTCCTTGCGTGAGGCAGCGACGCCATGAGGGCGACCGTTCGAGACGCGATGTCGACCGATGTGGTGAGCGTCCGCAGCCAAACCAGTATCGATGACGCAGAGCGGTTAGTCGTTCAGTATTGTCTCAGCGAGTTGTTCGTCACAAACGAGCAAGGCCGGTTAGTCGGCACTTTGCCTGACTATGTCATCTTGAAACGTCGGTTGGCGAAGGCACCCCGACCGAGACAGACGGTCGAACATTTCATGTCGCGACGATTCCTGGTCATCGATGCGGACTCGCCCGTGTGCGTCGCCGCACGCTATCTGCGGGAGCATGTTCACAACCGGCTCGCTGTCGTTGAGGGCATGTCTCTAATCGGCCAGATCACACGAGGGGCAGTTCTTCAACTGCTGTCCCAAAACACTCGTGACACGCAGCCGTGCGAAGCTCACCTCTCGCCGGAAATTCGCCAGATCCATCGACCAAGACTGATCTCCGGCACGATGATATCTCCGACGAACGCGGTCCGCTGACGCGCTTCGCACATCGCCTCCGAGCGGATCTCGCTTGGTGGCGACTCTGTTCATGTTTGGTTAACATCAAACTCTAATTCCTCACTGACCGACTTCTCATCGGTCGGAACACTCTTGTGGTTTGCGGCGGGATCGTCGCACAGTGGAGCACTTCATCCTTCAGATCATCAGAACAGGCAGCACGTATGGCCAGGTCGATTGACAGCGTTCGTAACCTCGCATTGGTGGGACATGGAACTGTTGGCAAGACAACGATCGCAGACCTGCTGCTGCACAAGACTGGGGTCAACACGCGTGCCGGTTCTGTTGATGACGGCAGCAGTCTGCTCGACACCGATGATGATGAGAAGGAACGCAAACACTCGATCAACTCTACGCTGGTTCACTTTGATCACAACGGTAAACACGTCAATCTAATCGACTGTCCCGGCATGCCCGACTTCGTGGGGCAGGTCATTGGCTCTCTCCGAGCAGTCGAAACAGCCGTCGTGACGATCAACGCTCACGCGGGAATTGAAGTCAATACTCGCAAAGCGTTTCAGTATGCCGGCAATGCGGGCATCGCCAGGATGATCGTCATCAACAAGTGTGACACCGAGAACATCCGGTTCGCTGAATTGATGGACGGCATCCGCGATTTGTTCGGTCCGGCTTGCGCACTTATGAATGTACCCGTCGGATTGGGGCACGATTTCAGCGGCGTCATCAGCACAGTCAACATTCCCGACAGCGTGCCGGTCGGCTGCGTCGTCGACCCGACTGAAGCAAATCAGCAGGTTGTCGATGCCGCTGTTGAAGCCGACGAAGCCTTGATGGAACGATATCTTGAAGAGGGGGAGATCTCCGCAGAAGAACTGGCCTCAGCCATCCAGAAGGCCATCGTCGCGGGAACGCTGATTCCCGTGTTCTGCATGAGTGCCCGGAATGACATCGGCGTTCAGGAATTCCTCGACTCCATCGTTCAGTACGCTCCGGCCCCCAACGCCATCGAACGCACGGCCCAGAAGGGAGAAGAGACGATCACCATCGACCAGAAGGCCGATGGTCCGGTCATCGCTCAGGTCTTCAAGACCCGCATCGATCCGTTCGTCGCCAAAATGAGCTACTTGCGAATCTTCTCGGGGACGCTCACGAAAGACACGTCTTTGCACAACGAACGGACAGGCAAGGCGATGAAAGTGTCTCAGTTACTTGATGTGCAGGGATCACATACCGAGCAGGAAGCTGACGCTGGACCGGGCGAGATTGTGGTCGTCGTGAAAATGGATGACCTTCACACGGGCGACACCCTGACCAAAGGAGCAGACGGAGTTGTGCTGCCGTCGATCGCTTTCCCGACCCCGATGATCGGTCTGGCTGTGGAGCCCAAGTCACAGGCTGATCAGGCGAAGATCTCCGGGGCTCTGCAGAAGATCGAGGAGGAGGACCCGACCTTCGTTGTGAGACGCGACAGTCAGACCAAAGAGATGGTCATGAACGGGATGAGTGAGTTGCACCTCCAGCTCATTCAAAACCGGCTGCACAACCGTGAGAAAGTGGATGTGATCACCCACCAGCCCAAGGTCCCCTACCGGGAAACCATCAGTGGCTCCGCAGAAGGTCACTATCGGCACAAGAAGCAATCCGGCGGATCAGGCCAGTTTGCAGAGGTCCACTTCCGCGTCGCACACTGCCCTCAAGGGATTGATCCGGAAACGTACTTCACAAAGGAGAACTTCGAGAGTCTTCGCGAGTACCACTACGATCCGGTCCTCAACTCGTGCTTCTGCGATTGCGTCTCCGGCGGATCGGTTCCCAATCAGTTCATCCCTGCAGTTGAGAAGGGAGTCAAAGAGCGAATGGATCAGGGGATCATCGCAGGCTATCAGGTTCAGGACATCGTCGTGTCGCTGTTCTTCGGTAAGGATCACCCCGTCGACTCGAACGAAACGGCTTTCAAGACGGCTGCCCGCATGTGTCTGCGTGACGTCGCCCTCCAGGCGAAGCCGTCACTCCTCGAACCGATTGTCGAGATGGAAATCACCGTGCCCAGCGACAAGATCGGCGATATCACCAGCGATCTCAACACCCGCCGTGGCCGCATGGAAGGGATGGACGAAGCTCCCGGGGGCTTCACGGTCGTCAAGGCACGGGCTCCTTTGGCTGAAGTGATGACTTACGCCCGCAACCTCTCCAGCATGACAGGCGGCCAAGGCTCCTTCAGCCTTGAGTTCAGCCATTACGAGGTCGTGCCGCCGAACGAACAAGCCAAAATCGTCGCGGCCGCCAAAAAGGCCGACGAGGAAGATTGAGCGACATTCGAGGGGTCTAAAATCTCGTTCGTCGCTTGCGGCTTAGCGACACCAAGAAGCGTCAGACACCGTCACAGTCACGCGAATCCGCAAGCGCCTCTCGTGCGATCTCATACGTCCGCGAGGTTCCCGTTGTGGTCGAAGCTCATCTCGATCGGCCCGTCGATAATCTCAATGGCCTTGTTGGCCTTGATTTCATCGAGGCATGCTTCGCTGATCAACAACTCCGCGAGGTGCAGCGTGTCAGCGATCTGAACGATCCGGGCGTTTGCCAGTTCGACCATTCCGACCGTCGAGACAGCCGCTGCAATGGCTTCCCGATCGGAGTCGTACGTGATCGGGATCATTCCGCCTTCGGGGTGCCCGCCCGTAATGCAGTTGGTCCGGGTGATTTCGTGATTGATCTTGTCGACAGCACGCCGCGTCGTGAATTCAACGAGGCCGATCCCGGTGGCATTCCCCTTCGTCTTGTCGGTCAGGTCACGGACGAAGATGCGTTTGCAGTTCACGTCATCACGATCGCTGGCCTCATGGTGAATGAACTTGCGACCGACGACGTTGGTATCAAGCCCCGTCCCGCTGATGTCCTTGCCGATTCGGTCAATGATCAGCAGATCGAGAGGAGTGACGGGGAGGCGTGGCAACCAGGCCTTCGCCAGCTTGAGCAATTCCCGCTCCCGATCGAAGAACTGCTCAGGAGGGACCGCTTCGATCCGTCCCGTTTCATCGTACGCGTTCTCGATGATCGCCACGCCCGCGAGGACCTTGCAACGACTGATCACCACGTCAGCGACGGCCCGGATGATCTCGATGAAGCTGTAGTCCCGGATGGCACGATGGTAGATTTTGGCCCCCTCGTGTTTGCCCAGACCAATGAGCATCATCTTGTGCAGACCTGATTCGATTTCGCCGACGAACCCGGTGTGCGGCTTGACCCGGCCCGCGACGATCACGTGATCGGCCATCGAGGCGTGTTTGTCGAAGTGGACCGGGATCCCTTGAGGAGTCGTTTCGACGATGATCGTTTCCATCGACGAGCGGATTTCCGCTCCCGTGTACTCCTCGGTGACCCCGTACCCTTCGAGAATGGCCCGCTGCCCTTCAGCCGTCCCGCCCCCGTGTGATCCCATCGCAGGCACGAGGAACGGTGTCCCCCCTAACGATTTCACGTGATCGACGATGGCCTTGGTGATGACGGCGATGTTCGCGATCCCGCGGCTGCCCACCGTGATCGCCACGGTCTGACCCGCGCGAACCTTTTCGCCAAGTTTGAGTCGGCTGAGTTGTGCCTCAACCTCAGCGGGGATGTTCTCAACCCTTTCGGACGGGAATTGTTGCCGAATACGCAGCATTCGAGGATAAGACATGGCAGCCATCATGAATCGTCATGTATGTTCAGTCTGAGAAGATCACTAGCATCTCAGATTTCTGGTTCGGGAGCCAGTATGACAGCGGATGATGATATCTTGGTGACGAATGACATTCGCATTCCGCGGTCGGAGCTCACGTTCCAGTTCTCCCGCAGCGGCGGTCCGGGGGGGCAGAACGTCAATAAGGTGAACACCCGGGTTCAGATGCGCTGGAACATCGAGCAAACCGAGGCCCTGAACGAAGAGGTCTCTCATCGGTTTCAGGCCCTCAATCGCAGACGGATCAATAGCGATGGTGAACTGATCATCACCAGCCAGCGTTACCGGGACCAGCTGCGAAATATCGACGATTGCATCGAAAAGCTCCAGGAACTGGTCACCGCTGCCGCCACGAAGCCCCGTCGCAGACGTCCAACCAAACCCTCAGCGGGGGCCAAACGTCGTCGACTGCAGGGTAAGCGTGAACGGTCCGAACGCAAGGAGCGCCGCCGTCCGCCCCGTCTGGGAGAGGACTGATCTTGACCAAGCGGCACATTTTGCCGGATAGTCCCGGCGAATAGACTTTTTCCCTCTCAGGAGACGTCGACATGTCGCCCATCGGTTTTTCGTTGTTCACTGCGATGCTCCTCGCTCAGCCTGTGGCGGACCAAGCTTCGACTTCCGCCGTGCGTGTGACTGACAGCCAGGAATACAACCGTATCATCGATGGTTTGGACGCTGACACACAATTGAAACTGGTGAATGCAACGCTCAGTGAAGCACTTCAGCAGCTTGTAGCTCAGCATCATCTCAACTTTGTGGTCGACAATCTGGCACTCAGGGAAGCTCAAAAGGAGTTCGAAGTTGAACGGAATGATCTTTCGCTGATCGTCAGTAATCTCCGACTCCGTTCTGCATTGAAAATGATGCTGGAACCTCTGGAACTGGATTACGTCATTGATGATGAAGTCATCATCATTACCACAAAAGAGGCCGCATTGAGCCATCAAGGGACACACGTCTATGACGTCTCCGCTCTGGTCAAAGGGGGCACAGTCGCCTCTCTCGCAGAGGCGGTCCGCACAGCCTTACCGAGTTCAGTTCAACGGTCCGCTTCGATTTCAGGTTACCGGAATCTGATGCTCGTCACCGGAAACCGTCAGGTCCACGAGAACGTCAGCAAGATGTTACGCCTCATCAATGACGGAATCCGAGACGAACCAGTTCCTACGCCAATCCCGACATATTGACTAGCCTGCCCATCTGTGCAAGGAGGCACGGGTCGTGAAACGCTGGATCTCACAAACGTTTATCGTCGCTTACCTCAGCGTGCTGATGTACGGGGTGTTCTGTCACACCTTGTACTACAAAACCGATCAGCATCCGGCGATGTACTTCATCGTCTGGGACATGTTTTGCGGATGGACCGCGTATGAAACGCGCACGCATGTCGTGGGAGAAGGGGTCAGCGGCCAGTACTATCAACTGTCGCCCGGCCCGTGGGGGACCATCAAGCCGCACAGCAAGCTGGACCGCCGCCACTATGACTCAGGCAGCTTGTACTCCGTTGATCTGGCGATGAACACGCTTCGACAGACTCAACACGAGCCAATGGCACGGTTGTATGTCGTCGAAGAAGCCTGGCCGAGGAAGTACAACCTACCCGACAATCTCTGGGCTCAGCGGTATACCGAACCCAAAGATCGGGTTTCGTACTATCAATTGCGGGGCTCCTACACGCCGGATGGTCAACCGACCGGACAGTGGCCGCCCATTCTGACGCGTCTGGCGCAGGACGCCATCATGGCGAATCCCCGTTTAATGCAGGACATGCACAAAGGTAAGCCCTTCTATGCCTTTGATGCCCCGTTGAATCGCGGGCATGTCATGCCTGTCGGGTACGAAGTTCCCGTGCAGGAGTAACGTCGGTTGAGTGAGAGCAACCTGCGTTCGCAACAAGTCGATTCTGTTGTTGATTCCGCTACCGAGGCCCCTGTCATGTTTCACAGTTTGAGAAGCCGCTGGAACGAATTCTTCTTTGCTCAAGAAGTCCCGTATGGCATGGCTTTGACGCGGATCACACTTCCGCTGGTGCTGTTGATCGGGGCCATCCCGCGCTGGTGGTGGGCGCGTGAACTCTATTCATCTGATGGTTCGCCGGCACCGCTCTGGGTCTCTTACGGGTCATCGCCGCTGCTGCCCGATCTGCCTGCTCCGGTCGCTGTTGCGATGGCGACGATCCTGATCGTCAGTCTCGTGACGGCCAGTATTGGCTGGATGACACGCTGGTCGCTGGTGGTGTCCTGTGTTCTTTATGCCTGCCTGGGCATCATCGATTCGATGTCGACCCTCACGAAGTACACCGTGGTCGCCTCTCACGTACTGCTGTTGTTGGCATTGTCCAATTGCGGAGCGATCTGGTCCGTTGATGCCTGGCTGGCCCGTCGGCGTCAATCACAGGTAAACCTTCCTGCTGCCCCCCCGCTCGCTCCCGTGTGGCCTCAACGGCTGGTCCAATTGTTCATTGGGATCGTGTATCTGGGGGCGGCCGTCACCAAGATGCACACGCCCGCTTACTTCAGCGGGGATCAGCTGACCTTCTGGATGTTGTCCGACATCAACTTCGAAAATCCCTTTGGGGAATTCCTGTCGATGTATCCATCCCTGCTGACGATCATGGCGTACGTCACGATCATCTGGGAGGTCCTGTTCGTCTTCACGACCTGGTCCCGCTTCTGGCGAATCCCGACGCTCGTGATTGGACTGGTCTTTCACCTCATGACCTATTTCACACTTGGGTTAATCATTTTCCCGCTGCTCTACTGTGCGACCTATCTTGCGTTTCTCGATCCTTCCGAGGTGGAGTGGACGGCCGTGCGCTTCCGCCGCATCGTGCGAAGCATTGGTCTTGGTGTCAAACGACGTGTGCCGTCTCGTGCTCCGTCCCCGGCCTGGATGCAACCGACATATGCAGGGGCCGCATGGGCGTTGTTACTGGCGACTTCCGCTGTCATTGGGGTTGAGGTGGAACACCAACGAGATGTCTATCAGAGGCGTGGGGAAAACGGTCCTCTGTCTCTGACAGCGATGGACCCGCAACTTGTCAAGACGATGCTCAGCCCTGCTCAACCAATCCGCCCCCAGGATATGTATTTCGCCCTGGATGTCGGGACGTCCACCATGGGAGGAGTGCTCTCCAATCGTCGGGACACATTCGCACACGGCGAGCGGGCTCTCATCCAGTGCACACTTCAGCCTCCGCACCCGGACATGTGGGTTGAAGTCAACCTCCACGATGCGGATGACGCGCTGCTCAGACGAGTCGGCACCGTCATTCCTCGGGAAGACCTGCGTGCCAGCTTCTTCTATGACCTGGATGGCTCACTGCTGCCCGGGAAATATGACTTCGTCCTGAAGTATGACGGACAGGAACTGACGCGGCGCAGCATTACGTTAAGCGGTCCCTCACCCAAACTGACAGCATCCCGATGAGTTCATGCGACGCGGGTGAGAATCTCACCCTTGCCCAGTTCAAGGAAGTCGCCGAGAAAGCGGTGATAGGCCGAATCGAGACTCCCTGCGGGAACTGACCAGCCAAGCCCACTGAGGTGCCGAAACAGGACACGCATGATCGTGGGACGAGAGGTACCACTGTGTTTGAAGGTGGGGAGCATCTCCGGCGGATCATCACCCAGCAACACGATCGATCCGCGTTTCATGCCGATTCCATAGCGGATGCCCGTCTCCCCCGCGATAACGATCGTCCCCGCGATCATTGAGACCCCCGCTGCATCTCCTGCTCGGCCGCCGATGGCGATCAGTCCGCGACGCATCGCATGACCGATCTCATTCCCCGCATTGCCATCGATGAGAATCTCGCCGTTCGTCATCCCCTTGCGTCCTCCGCGATAAACACCCCCGACGAGATGACCCGCATTCCCTTTGACATGAATGCGACCGCCATGCATCTCTGCCCCTACCCAGTCGCCCGCATCGCCGTTGACGGTGATCGAGCCGCCCGACATCTCGGCCCCCAGGTGCATGCCTGCGTTCCCCTCGACCATGATCGTGCCGGTCGACAGGTGTGAGCCAATCAGCTTGACCTTGGAGCAATCCCCCTGCCAGACGAGCGTGTCATCATCAGCGGCAGATCCGTTGACATCGAAGAACTCGCCGACCGTGACCTGCCGGTTGCCTCGTTGAATGACAGTCGCCTTCACCTGATCCGCAGATTGCACGCGGACCGTCTCCAGCTTGACGGTGTCGACCTCCAGTGGGATCGAAGTGGGCGTCCGCAGTGTGAGAGTGAGTGGCATTTGGTGTTTTGGTTTTCGGAGTTCGTGCTAGTCCGCGAGCAATCATGACAGGTGCAGATTGTAGCGCTCCATGCTGTGAATGACCATCTCAGGCGGCGTTCCGAGTCGTGACCCATTCTGTGTTGTCAGCCGGCAGGCCTTGCTGGTTGACTTCATGGACCGCGCGGAACACACCGACGATCAACTGCACGATCCCGATGGCGATCAGGGTTGAGTAGAACAGGGTCGCCCCCATCAAGACCATGCTTACCCCGTTCATGACGCAGCTGGCAAGGACAAGACCGAAAATTGCGAGCAACGTTTTGAACTCGGTCGGGCCGAATGACGAGAGAGTGAACTCACCGGTGAGCTTGGCCTTGATGTTGGTCAGTACGGCTGTGGCGAACAGGCCGATGACAGCCATCAGACCCAGATCGAGCCGCCCACACGCCACCGCGATGCCTACAAGCCAGTAGGCGAATGAGAGCGGGTCGAGGAAGTGGTCGAGCAACTCACCCCCGTTTCTGCATTGACCCGTTGAGCGGGCATGCGTGCCATCGAGCACGTCGGCAAGATGGTTGCCGATGATGCCCGCAGCTGCGAGGAGCCCGCCCCACCATGTCGTCGTTGAGAAGGCCAGTCCGACTGAGCCAACAATCGCGAGGAGGTGCCCCGTCAACACAATCGCCTCCGGCGGCAATCTCTTTGGAATGGGCAGCCGATGGTACTGCTGCTTCACCGGAACGGTCAGATAGGGGTCCAGCAGACTGTGTGAGACGCGTTGGCTCATGAGATCACCCGAAACCTTGAAGGACAAGAACATGAAATGATGCCGATGCCTTTCAGGCGGCGTGTGTCGTGAGATATCACGCCTCTTTTCATCCTTTCCGACATGAAACAAACTGTTCGCACTCGGTATTCCAGCGAATCGCGTTGGCCAACAGATTGGTCGTGGGTTAAACTCATGGACCCGGCAGGACTTTGGGAAGACGAGCATGTTCTCAGCGTTTGACCGACCAACCCGCATGTGTGACGGCTGGAAGAGACGGGAGTTTCTCCGCTGGGGAGGCGTCGGTCCGCTGGGGTTGTCTCTGTCCAATCTGCTGCACGCTGCGACCGAACCGCCGCCCGTGGGAGTTGTGGACGACCCCTCGTTTGGGGCCGCGAAGAACATCATCTACCTGTGGCTCCAGGGTGGTCCGCCACAACACGAGACTTTCGATCCCAAGCCAAACGCACCAAGCGAGGTTCGCGGACCTTTCTCGCCGATTCAGACAAACGTCGTCGGGACCCAGTTCTGCGAGTTGTTGCCTCGAACGGCACGCATCGCAGACAAGCTCGCGGTGGTTCGCTCGCTGTCGACGGACAACAACATTCACTCCGCCAGCGGGTATCACGTGCTCACGGGGCGGAAGTATGTCGGTCCCAACCCTCGGACCATTACGCCCAACACCGACTGGCCATACTTCGGGTCGCTCGTGAAGATGCTCAAGCCAAGTGAGGTGTTGCCTCCGCTGTCGACCGTCTGGCTGCCTGAGATCATTCGGCTGAACGAGAACGTGACGCCGGCCGGACAGACCGCCGGGTTTCTGGGAAGTCAGTGGGATCCGGATCGATTCCTCGGTCAACCCTGGGCTGCGGATTATCACGTCGAAGGCCTCGATCTGGGCAATGTGTCAGCCGATCGACTGGAACGGCGGATGTCATTGTTAAGGCAGGTGGAAAGCAGCGTTGGATCTAACGCTGCACGAGCTCAGTCGTTCGACCAGTATCAATCGCAGGCATTTGATCTGCTGACATCCGGTCGCGTGCAGGATGCCTTTGCGATCGACAAGGAACCGGACGCTCTGCGTGATGCCTACGGCCGCACACGTTGGGGGCAGTGTTGTGTGCTGGCCCGTCGACTGGTCGAAGCGGGGGTGAGACTGGTGCACGTTGGCTGGCCTCGCGAACCGGGTGACTCTGCGGTCGACAACCCCATGTGGGACACGCATGCCCAGAATGCGGACCGCATGGAAGACGTGTTATGTCCCATCTTCGACGTTGGCTTCTCCGCTCTGATCCACGATCTCGATCAGCGGGGCCTGTTGCAGGAGACGCTCGTCGTCGCGATCTCTGAGTTTGGTCGCACTCCCAAGATCAACGGCAGCGGCGGACGTGACCATTGGGGACCGGTCTTCAGCTTTGCGATGGCGGGAGCAGGTGTGCAGGCCGGGACGGTGTATGGTGCCAGCGACAACGACGGGGCCTATCCAGCACGCGACCGCGTGACTCCGGGTGATGTGACCGCGACGCTCTTTCATCTGCTCGGAATCCCGCACACATCCAAGTTCCGAGATCGTGAGGGACGCGAGCATCTCATCACCGAAGGGAGTCCCATTGATGGGATTCTCGACAGGGGCAGACGTCCTGCAACGTCGACAACCATGCCCGGCGGCTCGCTCGTCCGTGTGCCTCCTTACAACGACGATCTCCTCTTACACTCAGGTTTTGGTGATGATGTCCAGTTGTACAACGTCGAAACGGGGTCGCGTCCGAAAGGTTGGCGGGCAACTCCGCTCCTGGCGGATGACTCGACCTCTTCCGCCGTGTTCCTGATCGACTGGTCAGGAGACCGCGTGGCGGCTTTGGGAGTCGGAAACTCTGATGTCCCCATGCTGTTGGCTCAGGAGATGCGGAATCCGCGTCTGGGAACGTTTGCCTTTGGCGTACAAGCGTGTGTGCGTGCATCTTCAGAGGGGGCCTACCGGGCATTTCTGGCTCGATATGAATGTCGGCTGGTCATTTACCGCTACAATGACACGTCGAAGAACCCGCTGCGTCGAACTGACTTCCGGACCGAGTCATTCATTCCTCCGTTTGCTGTCGATGACGAACCGGCCTTCACCTGGTTCGAGTTGACCCAGCATCTCGACAGTCCCGGACCGGGTCAGAATTTTCCGATCGGCAACGGCTATGGCATCGCGGTGCTCGTGGAACCTGTCAATGAGAGCGGTTCGGCGCCGGGCGAAGTTGATGGCCAACTAACACTGCTTTGCATCAAGGAAGTTCAATTGAACTTCACTGAACGAACGATCAATGACGACGTGACGGTTTGATCGGTCGCCAGCAATCGCATTCGTCGGCACGAATTGTGCGACAATCGCCCTTCCGTCTGCATCAGGTCATTCTGATCGGCTGCAAATCCTCATTTCAACGACTTCGGTCAACTCGTCAGTTCACTTTGGATTGCATCGCCTCTCGACACCTGTGGCATTTTGCAACAGATCGAGTG
>JAGQQG010000067.1 GCA_020426325.1 Planctomycetaceae bacterium
CCACCAGCAGTTCGATCAGGGTGAAGCCCGCACGCTGCGGACGGCGAATGAGCGTCTGTTGTCGTTTCATGGTTAAATCTCTCAAACGAGTTGAAGGTGATCCGTGATTGTCAGTGAACGTGTCACTCCGTGGAAATCTCAGAAAGCGTCATCCCCCACGATCGGCTGACCGAAGTCCCCCCCGTTGGGAGTGACCAGGTATGCATAGATCAAGGAGTTGATGTCCTGATTCAAAGTGCGGGCATGACCGTCCGCGAAAATTGTATTGATGACTCCCGGATGCAGGGAACTCGGCCGCGGGGCTTTTCCATCATCCGCACCATTCACATCTGCATTGATGGCCGACGGCCCCAAGTCCAGGTCTTCGGCCAGTACGAGCCCCTGATTGCGAAACGCCCCTGCAACACCAACTCCACCATGATCGCTGTCATTGAAAGTGCCTGGGATCAGGTCGTCTGGAATCCGTACGACAAAGGCGATATCGCCCGTCTCCTCGGTGATCCATCCGCCCTGACCAGCGACAGTCGTCGTCGCATCGTCGTAGTTTCGGGTATTCAGGTTTTCGGTAATCATGAGTGTGTTGGATTGCCCGTCACCACGGGAGATATATCCAAACTTCATCGGACGGGGAGCGAAGATCGTGGTCGACCCCTGGCTTTGCTCACGCCAGAACAGCCCGGATGCGAACGTGGCCGCGTCCCAGCTGTCGTTGTTGGAGTTGGTGAATTCGTAATTGTAGTCCCGGACCTCCGTCATATTGGGCTTGGAAGCCGAGTCGACCACTGCCCAGCGGCTGGAGGTGATGTAGCCCCCGTTGGCAATAAACGACGTCGCCCCGGGACCATCAGACTTGGGATCATCCGGGCAGACGAATGTTTCGATGCCCGTCTTAGCCAGATTGTTCGTGCTGTTTGGGTCAGAGGGAGTCACGTTGTTGGAAGTTTGCAGACGTTCGAAAAGCGGAGTTTGATCGAGGTAGGGCAGCAACTGCACCAGCCAGGAGGCCTGAGCACAAACGGGATTCTCTGACGTGTCAGCTGAGCAGCTGACAGTCCCGTAGTTGATCCCCATCCCATTGCTGCTCGAAGTGCCACTACTCGCAGCGGAAACTTCACCCGTGGTCAGCTGGCGAGTTGCATCCGAGGTATCGAAGATGCCCGTCGTCAGATAGGGGAGACGGCCATTTGTTGATTCGAAGTTCATCACAGCAGAGGCAACGTTCCGCATGTTGTTCACACATTGCGTACGCCGAGCTGCCTCGCGAGCGTTCTGGACGCCCGGCAGGATCAGCGATGCCAGCACTGCAATGATGGAAATGACCACGAGTAACTCAATCAGAGTAAAACCGGCCCGAATGGGGATCGCCCGATGTCGCATTCGCACGAGATGCCCTCCATCTCCAGATGAAGTGGGCTCACTCTTTTATGCCCTTCACATCAACCGTCCAGCCCTGACGATTGATGCCTCCCTGGCGTCCTGCTGCGAAACACTCCCTGACACCACCTGCTGCCGCTTTCCGATATGTTTCGTTTCGCAGCAGGTGTCGCGACTCTTCGTCCCTTCATTATGACCAAAACCAGAGAACAGGGGATAGGAATCTGGTGAAAATCGCTTGTTTTTTAACACTTACGTCGTTTCACCCCACTCCTCAACCACCTAGATAGCAAACTCCGGTCCAATCCGGGGAAAATCAGTTCCCCGGAGTTGATTCTGATGATTCCCCCAAGGTTCTCAAGAGAGTTCTCTGGATCTCCGCCGTTAATTCGACGGCAACGTCCGCTGATGCACCACGAACGACCGCCAGTTGAGCGTCATGATGTCGTCAGTGGCATCCGAGGGCGTCCCGTTGTCATCCACCTGCACCGCATCCTCCAGCAGCGTCCGATCAACCACATAGAACATCCGCAACGTCGGCGAATCCGCCAACTCCGCCCCAATCTGCACGACATTCGGCTGATTCGTCGCATCCGGCTGATGAGCCTCGAAATACTTCACCGTCATCCACACCGCAAACACATTGCTTCGATTGGTCGTCTGATTCGCCAACTTCGCGAGCAACCGATTGCGCGTGTGGTAATCAACAGCGTCCGTCCCGACGTCACCGGTTGACCGTGCCTCGAACAGACTGAGTTCTTCAAGACCTGTAGTTCGGGTTGCAGTGCCCGGAGGGTTCTCGAAGAGTGGGTCATCAATAACGTGCTTCCGGAGCAGTGAATGGGCAATTCTGTTGTTCTGTTGACCGCTCGACCAGACAGTAACGTCTGGTGGCACATAGCCCATGCTGCGAAACGGAATCGCGCCATACTGAATGTCCCCCGCATCAGGATCGCTCGGCACTCCGGGCACGCCTGGCAAGGGTAAGAGTGGTCCACTGTTGAGCGCATTCAGAGGATCCACGCCATCGCGTGCGAGTGTCAATTCCTTGTACCAATTCCGATTTGACTCAACCTTATCGTCGGTCAGATTGGTTCCGCTGAATCGAGCGATGTGCGAGTCGTCCAGAATCGCGGCGAGGACAGACTCATCTCGAACCGTGTTGATGTTAATCTTGCCCGGAGTACGGGCCACCAACTCCAATCGTTCACGGACTGCCTGATCGCCGCCGGTCGGTACGGATAGGAACTCGAACAGGCGATACCAGCGGTTCTCGTCTTTGGTATCAACCAATGAGTCATTGTTGATGTCGTAATCGATCGTGCCGTTGTTGTCGAGATCGAGGCGAGGGTTTAGGAACCTCACCATTGCCACTGACGGAACCCCCGGAGTTCCGTCAGTAATCGGATGGGTATACCAGCCACTCAACATTTGACTCGTACCATTGGCCAACTTTTTGGTCACATCCTCCGGACCGAAGAGCGGAATAGAAAGCAGTTCGAACTCGGACGAGAAGTCCCGGTCAAAGTGTGGCTGCCACACATCGAACGGGCTGGGAGAATTGCTGTTTCCCTGATTCCGATCGTCTGATGCGTCGTCATTGTCCATGGAATCGACCGTGAAGTCCGAAGCACCAAGCGTATGATATCGGGACGGTGTCCCGACTCCCGTGCTGTTGTCTGTAACATTTTCCCGGTCAAACGGCTCGGCACGCTCTTGACTGATCAGATTGTCGATTTCATCTGTAATTGTGCCGCTGGCATTAAAAGATCGTTGCGTGACATTTTCGAAGCTGTCAACTTCGACCCACTCGCCCCACTCGTCAGCAGACGGATCGACGATGCCATCAGTGCGCAGCTGCTTGCGCCTCTGCAAACGAATCTCGCAGGTCGTGATGCCAGACCATGCCGCGTCCGTCGACACCAGAGTATTCCCGTTAAGCATCGGAGCAGTAAACGGAGCGGCTGTGTCGAACTCGAATCGATTCTGATGATCTGTTGACCCGGTACTGTTTGTGTAGCTGAGATCAAGATCAAGCGTCGTGATGGGATGTTCGCTGGTAGCGGTCGGCAACGCCTCATCTAAGGGATCAGTTCCGTCAATTCGATATGGCACGATTTGATCGAAATCGCTTCCCATATCGGGATTGACATAAAAGTCGGAGGCTCGAAGTTCATCGGTCCCACTGACGTTGACAATCATGGAGTTGTCGTGACAGCCGATCAGGAACGTCTGTCCCGGCTTAATGATGACCGGATTCGCCGGATCGGTTTTGAACACGAAGCTTGCATCAGGCGAGGTTGAGCTGGGGTTATATCGTGCGATTCGGAATGTCTCGTCACGGAGTTCCACTTCAAAAGGACTCGTATTCCGCAGTTCGATATACATGAACTCACGGACTTCGTTGTCGTCCCAAATCGAGGGCGCCTCGTCGCCCCCGGTGTCAGCAGTCTGAACCCACAGAACCTCGCTGATCGTCAGTTGTTGAGCCTCCACCCCCGTGACGAATTGTAAATCACTACCGCCAGCTGCGTCCCACCCGTCAGTCAGATCGTTGTCATACTCAAATCGTGTAATCACATCGTCACGGTCGAGAGCATCAACATAGTTGACGGCAAATTGGGCCATCTCCTGAATCTGTTCCGGAGTATAGTACGCTGCCGTGACCGTCGTATTGGTTGCATCGTCTCCACCACCCAATATCCACAAGAGCGTGTAGATATCGCGAGCCAGCCGTTGCCGGTCGTAACGAGCCCACCATTCCTGAGCAATTGCCAGATTCATCCGATCCGTATCGGAGCCAGTGGCAATGTTATTACCCAGATAGGAGAATGCCGCAGCAGCCGGGATCGATGCGGTATTCTGATGGATTAGATTGGGAATCGTCATGGTGCCGGCTCCCCACGCTGAAGTGTTCGCAAGGTTGAGCGCTACGAGATCCGGGTGTGGCGTGAGATTGCGGAAATGTGGGTTGCCGTCAGAGTCGAAGGCCGTGTTCATGTCAAATGGCTCGGACACATCAGCTGCTGCGTTGTCGTCACTGAGAATTCGATTGATATTCAAACGCTGCCGAGGATGTCGGGGGTCATTGCCATTGGGATTCAGAAAGAAGTTGTATCCCTGTTCCGACTTCAATAGCGTTCGCACTTCCGGACGAAGAGGGTCATTCGCACTTCCAGCCACTGCTGATGAAAACTCGGGCGGGAACGTTCCTGCTCCTGCGAAGAATTCGCTGAAGGTCCCTCCTCCGTTCCACGTCGTAAATTCCCACGCTCGATTCTCGGTCAAGTTGACAGAGTGCCCTTGCCCAAAGTCCAACCGGTCCCAGCTGTCAGTTGTCAGGCGTTTTCGGATCTGGCTCGTCTCATTGGGATCACCCTTGTCCAAGTTGACGATCGCCAGATCGCGGACCGTGCTGCTGATGCCCAGTCCGCTGAAGTCCGTCTCACTCAATGCCAGGGCATCCATCTCTGAAACCGGGAACACGGCATCATCCTCTTGATTGCGATAGCGTCGATCGAGGATGGTTTCATTGCCGTCGTCCAGCAGGAAGTCGTGTTGAATATTTGAAGTATGCAATTCGCCGGATGCACTGAGGCTCTGCCAATAAGGCAACACGCCATACAAGCTGCGATAGTTTCCTGATCCATCATTGATGAACGGATGATCGACTGCCTGATTTCCGCCAAACGGCAGTGGCCCCATAGGATCAAACAAATTCCAACCTGTGTACTGCGACTGCCAGACATTGTCTGTCCCGCCCAATGCATACGTCGGCCATCGCATGGGGTTGGACATCACAGATGTTCCCTCCAACAGTCGCGTCGTCGGAACACCAATCGCCGCTGTCACGAGAGAACTGGTCGAGCCGATGCCACCGTAGTCCAATGGATGCACGAAAGGGGGGACCCAAATTCCAAGAAGGTCCGGATCGCGATAGGCTGATCCTCCTCCCGCATGCCCCACAGGAGATAACTCTTGGTCGTCCGAACTCACGAACGGCATCGGATAATACGGAACATACACGCCGACCGGATTCGTAAAGCCATAGCCGGGATGATAGCCCACATAGTTGCTGTCGGCATCATCATCCACTGCCGCACCGCCTGGCGCCGGTGCATCCAGTGTCCCTCCACTCTGAATCCACGAGTAAAACGCTGCAATCCGATCAGAGTCACCCCAGCGGCCTTCGATTCGAGAATCGACCGTGAAGACCGTTGGCGGACTCTCCACGTAATTCTCACGACCAGCCAGTAGCATTAACAACTCCATATTCGATAGCTGCTGAACCGTCGTCGGATTTCCGGGATTCCCCTCGAAGTTCTTTTCATGTTGCGTCTGCTCTCCAGAGACCGGAGTCGCTTCTAAAGCCAGACCAAGGTTCACCTCACTCGTCGACAATCCCTGATCTGACGAACTTGTATATCGGTTCGATACGGCCGACAGGTCGAACGCGGTCGAATCCAGCGGGTCACCGTTCCACAGACGAGTGGCGACGCCATTCATGTTGCCATGTGCATTGACGTTCAATAAAGCGTCCATGTCGACAACCTTGAATGCGTACAGCGGCACAAACTGGCGCCCGTCCGGCAGCGTCACAATCGGATAATCCAGATCCATCCAGATCGCATCGCGAAAACCGTCGCCGTCACAGTCAACGTCGTACTCATAGATCGTCTGACTTGGGTCATTGATATCGGAGAGAGTGGTGTGCGCCACGGGAGTGGACCAGACACCCGGTTCGTTTGTCCCTCCGAATGAGTCTATGTCCAACTGAAAGGGAAACGGGTCAATCAACCGTGTTGTGTCTCCACTGAGTGCCGTCGTTTGCGCATTGAGAAATCTTCGAACTGACGAATCGCTCGCATTGACGTGCTCACGATGCGGACGCAAAACCTGATTTTGAGTTGCAATAGCCGTGTAAATATCATCAAAGGTATCAGTCGTGCCTAGACGTCTGCTTGGGAAGTACTGTGGTCGATGAAACGAAGGGATGATGACCCGATACATGTTCGCGGGGTTGTTGGGATCCCGCACGATACCGTCGTAGGCTAAGAACAGGCTGTTCGCATCTGGATAGGTATACCCTGCATCTGGGTGAAATGATTGGGCTACTGGGTCAGTGAGTGTCGCCAGTGTCGCAGGAAACGTCCCCGGAATAGCCGTCGAACTCAGGTTGGCCGCACCGCTGAAATTCAGAATGAAATCAGTGTGATCCGCATCCGCCACGCCGTCGCCATCGTAGTCAAAGATGAAGTCGCCGGCTGCCAGACCGGAGTTATCCGCCCACACGCCGATGCCCAGGCCGTCGTAAGGATTGACGTCTGCGTACGTGCCTGACCCGTCGGCCAGTGACAGGCGTTCGTCCGCGTTCGGGCGGCCGATCATGTTGGGCACGAGGGCGTAGTTGCTGCCGTACAGGGCGCTGTCTTCCAGACTGGGAGGCGTCCCCACAATCAGTTGCCGCAGGCCGAACTCGGGAATCCCGGAGATCGTCGGCGTCGCTGTCGGTTCGAGGGCGTAGTTCTGTGAGGTGATGAACTCCTGGTTGGCAAACCGATAGGACAGCAGGCCCAGGAAGGCCAGCGTCCCCAGCAGCGACAGCACCACAATCAGCGCCGCACCGCCGCGACGTGTGGGTGCAGGGTTGAGAGTTGAGAGTGAAGAGACCAGGGATCGTTCACGGCGAACAACATCCCCTCGGCCACTCGCCACTTGCCACATTGCCACTCGAAATGCACGTTTCATCGCTGTGTCCTCTCACGACCCGCGACCGTGTTGAGGCTTTCTGAAAGTTGAAAACTCGCCCCGCTGTTCTGTGGTGCCCGCGCAAGCCGCTAGCGCTCAATAAACGAATGCACCAGACTCACCTGCCGCATCTGCTGACTGCTCGGATCCAGAAACCGAATCGTAATCCGCATCGCCTGCAGACCAATCGTGTTATTGACCGCGACCCACTCAACAGTGCCGTCGGTCACCGTTTCACCCGGCTGATCCGGCCAAGCTGGTTCCGTGCCGTTACTCGTTCCAGACGGATCCGTAGTTGCTTCGTAAAACAACGATTGATGCCCGGGGTAATCCGTTCCGCTCCCCGTCGGAGTTGGTGCGGGAAAGACACGCTCACCTTTGGTGTACAAATGAGTCGGCTGCCAGATTGTCGGCAGATTACCGCCGCTTTCGGTCGTGAAGTTTGTGCGGTCCGTCCACTGTGGACGGAACGGCGGCAGGTCATCCAGTGTCAACGGGTCGTTGGGGTCGAAGTCGAAACCGGGATGCCATGTATCGAAGATGCGATTAAAGATCGGGTTCGCCGGATCGTCCGCCAATGTTTCATCCAGGCTGCCGTATCGATACATCGCCCGACCGGCACTCGCGTATGCAGGAGGTGTGGACCCAGCTGGAGTATTGAAGAAGACCGGATCACTCGAAGTCGGCAGGTTGGATGTGTCGATGATCTGCTGCTGATGCCAGTCGCCATCATTGAGGTTATGTCCCAGATCAACCCACTGTTGGATGGCAGCGTCCCAGACTTCGATGTCGAACGCGTGCACGTTGGTCAGCAGCAGGTCCTCTCCCTTACGTGGGCCATCGGCGAATTCGTCTGCGATCCCATCCTGCGGAGTGGTATCCGGGATGGCGAGCAAAGGTGAAAAGGGAGTGACCACCGTGGACGGCCCCGATGAACCGTTGGAGGCCACGCCCGGATGCTCGAAGTCGGTGTGTGAAGTCTCCTCATGGGTATAGCGGCCGAAGAACGAGTCCGCATCGCCTGAATCGAAGTACTCCTTGGGACGCCCTTGCAGGGCCACAATACTGAAGATGCCACCCAGATTGCGTCGCGGTGAGGGGTCGTGACCGAACCGGTTTTGAGGATTTCCGAGCGCGAGATACTTGGACAGATATGTCGATCCCGCAGACGAATTATCGAGGCTGAGAGTTGAGCTGTTAAACCAGACCCTCCCCGCCGGGTCGCCCGTCTGCTCGGGGTCGAGGCGGGTCGCTGAGAAGTCGAAGTCGTTACAGAAATCGCCGCCATAATCGTTGGGAATCATGTCGCCGCCTCCATCGAACGACGGCTGACCATCCCCTTCCGGATCAACCGCCGGTTCCCGGATCAGCAGTTCACGGCGGTAGAGATTCCCGTTGCGGACAAAGTATGAAACCTCAGCATAGTGTGAGGATGACCTGCCAGTGTCCCCAGCTACGTATGGGGATGCCGCTTGTGTCGTGGGGTCGATCGTGAAGCCGATCCCGTCGTCCCAGATTGGCTGATCTTGCTGGGAAGGGGGACTGATCGAATAGTCCGTATCTTCCAACACCGTTGCCCTTCCCGAGTAGATGATTTCATCCAGGTTGCCGAGGTCAAACTCGAGGCCGTTGACGGTCAGTTGCAGGACGTCGTCCGTGTCGTTGTCGGGGTCGTTCTCCGAGATGTAGAAGTAGCCCCGCTCTTCCGTGCCGACCGTCCGGGTCGTGGCTGTGAAGTAGTCCGGATGTAAAGCGACGATCCCCAGTCCTTGCTGATTGGCCCGGTTGGCGAGATCCGTGAGGTATGTGGTATCCGCGAAGACCGGGTATTCGGCTGCATCAAGAACGAGCGGGTCCCGGTTGAGCGGGTGGGCGATGTTGGGAACAGTGTAGAAGCTGCTTTGACGGTAGGTGCGTTTAGCGAGGTCGCCATCGAGCATGGAGACGGCTGCACGGGCGCGCTGGTCATTCTCGGCGATGCCCCTGTGCTTGTGCAGCGTGCCGGTCGCAATCTGAAACGCAGAGGCGAACATCGACATGATCACCAGCAGGAGCGCCACTGTGACCAGTAACTCCACAAGTGTGAAGCCTTGGCGTGTCGGGCGAATTGTGGAGGGTTGTCGCTTCATGATGCTACCAGTCCAAGCCGATGATCATTGTCCCGTTGCAGTCCGCTTCCTCAGCGCGTACACACCCACGACGCCCCGAGGGATCGTGAGCACCGAAATCGATTCGGAAGGGAATCGGTCGAGTGTGATGGTCGCCGAGGTTGCTGTTTCATCTGTGATATCCTGAATCCGGTACCATCTGGCGTGAGCGGGATCGAACACGTACCCACCGGTTCTTAAGGGAGGAGTCAGTGTCGGGTCTGAAGGATAGGCCGTAAAAGTTACGTCGTAGACCGCTCCACCAGCTGCATTTAACGCGGCTGTATGCACCAACTCCTCTTCCGGATCGGCCGCAGGACGGTTGTGAAACACCACGCAATCAATGTCTGTCGAGCTCTGTCCAATTTCACCCGTCTTGCGGACTGTGAGCAGCCAGGTGAACCGACGGTCGGGCGTCTCGACACGGCAATCAGCAATCGTCCCGACCGTTGCCGGCAATGGTGTCACCCAATCAATGGTGCCAGCACCTGCGTTGACATCGGCCGGATTGAGGACTCGAACCTCACTCCGCTTCCCGGTGATGTCGATGAGTACAAGCCGGAGTTCCAGAAAACCCGTCAGGGCTGTCAGGTTAGCAGCATCCACTTCGTTCAGGTCGAACGTCACCTGGGTAGCAGTACTGCCCGAAGGGATCGCGGAGAAAACGGTCTCCCACCGATCAGGTAGTCCGACGGCATCGAGCACTTCCTCTCGTGACCCGATAGGAAACAGATCTGGCGCGTAGGCTACAAATGGCGGTGGTGCAGGGCCGAGTGCTTCGTACGGGTTATTTCCCTGAAAGCCCAAACGGCGAAGCGGGATATCAAGAGGGTCATTGACGTTTCCACCAGATAAATTGAAGTAGTCCGGCGAACCTGTCGTAGGCGAATACGTAGCAGCAGTTCCACCCCCATCGATTCCATAAGAATCATTCAGTCCATCATAAATTCCTAATGGATCGATAATGCATCGATTGATGAATCCGTTTTTTGGTTGTGGGATATAGAGATCCGAAGTGAGATCGTGGACGTCGATCAGGACTTCGGCCTGTTCTTTGAGCAGTACGCTGTTGGTGAGTTGGGAGGCCTGGATGGCGCGGAGGTAGGCGGCGGGGAACAGCGCCATCACGGCGAGGACGCCGATGCCCATCACGAGCGTGGCCATCATCACCTCGATCAGCGAGGCACCGCTGCGGGCGGGTGGGCTGCTGGCAGGAGCAGAGGTTGATCGTCTGCAAACGTGTCTCACCTCGCCACCTCCCCTTCCAGACCGAACTGCCACGGGTCTCCCGCACTTTGCAGCTGGATCGGATGCACAATTGTCCGCCCCGCCTTCGTGAAGATGGTCATTCCCAATTCATTGCCAGCCCGGTCGTCATCGACGGTGTCGCCATCGAGGTCCAGACCGGGAATCGTGGAAAGCCCCGGCTGCGCGTTCTGCAGAGCGTCCTCGAAATCACACAGGTACAACTGAATGATGCCCGCTGCGGCAGCATCGCCCACGCAGGGTCCCTGTGCTGAGAACATGATGTCCATCCGGTTGGAGAACGGCCCGGTGCCACTCCCCCAGCCTGCGGGCAGATTGCTGTTGCTCAGATCAATACAGACTCCTTGCGGAAGCTCCAACGCCTCTTCGTCCGCCATCACATCCGGATTGAGCTCGATGTAATACTCAAGCGCTAGTGTCACTGCACCAACCGACGCAGGGGCAGGAGCATTCGGGTGTAGAGGTGGTGTCGTATCTTTCCAGAGGAGACGTACTTCGTTAGTCAATGGATTCAGAAATTCATCAGGGTCAATGGTGAGTGGGTAGGTGGTAATGTTGGAGAGATCCCAGACATGGACAACAGTCCCAGGCCCGATCAGGCCGCGGTCGTATAGAGTGGCCCAATCCGTCCCAGTCAATACGAGCGAGACCTGGTCGGTGCCATTCCGCTTCAACTGCACGAACTTATTCTGGGCGACACTGGACTCATCTCTGCCGGGGGATTCGATGTAGACCATGGAGCGGCAGATGGTGGATTCGTTGGGGTCGACGAGGAGTCGGACGCCGACGGGGCGGGGTTTGCCTTCGGTTTCCTTGGAGTTGTAGATGGCCCGGTCGCGGGCTCCTTCGAGTTTGGACTGCACCAGCCGGGCTGCGGTCCGCACCCCTTCGCCCGTGAGGCCCAGCCGCAGGGCACCGATGGTGATGAAGCTGAGCACCAGAAAGATGGACATCGCCACGAGCAGTTCCACGAGCGTGAAGCCGCGACGTTTGTCCGCTGAGCGCCGGAAGACTCGCATCAATCAATTCCCCCCGCTCAAGTTGGTGATGTTGTCGTCGAGTGGACGATCTCCGTCGGACGTTTCGAGAGTGAAAATATCGATGGTCGAGAGAGGCTTCGCGAGGTAGCCATAATCTGACGTGTCGTATGGCTCTTCAAGTCCCAAAATTCCATCCGGCCCGGCGGAGATGATCAGCGGCGCGTGATAACTGTCGAGCGTATGAAACTCGTCCTCGAATGTCGTCGCGTTGTAAGAACTCGACGGTAATGAGCCCCGTGGATCGTCCGGATCGTGAATGGCGCCGCCGACCGTCAGCGAACCCATCAACAGCGAAACAATGTGCGGGAATGGTGCCAACTTGACAGTGGCTCCCGCATGATGGGCTTCCGGAGATGTCCCAGCCGCACCACGAACGACGGTCAGGTTTCCGGAGCTTGTCGCAGTGACCTGCATGATCTCTTTGCCGACGGCAACGTAGATCGTTTGCGTTGGGGAAACATAACTTGAGAAGGGACCTTCATTATCCACGTCGACGGACGTAGTCATCGTGTCTGCATTTATCGCAGAAGTCAGGTTGGTCGCCCCGAACCCGAATGGGTTGAGCAGTCTCGTCGGCCAACGGTAGAAGCGGATCTGATTGCCCCAGGCGTCGACGAGTTCCATGTTGCCGTCACCATCTGTGTCAGTCAGTTCGCTCGCGTTGAAGGCGTCCTCACCGACTGGGGTTGCTCCGGTGACGCGCCCCTGAGTGATGATGTGATACAGAAGCTCTGATTCGAGGTCGATGCCAGTGCCAGTAACGGAGAACTCTGCGATTGATTGCGGGAAACCAGCCTTTGCTGCCGTTTTGATATTTTCAATATCGACCGCATTGGTGGGGGTGCCCTGTGTGCGGTTGAATCCTGCGAGCTGGTCGCGAAGCAGTGCGTCGACCTGAGTGATCGTGGCGCGAGTGGCGGCAATTCTGGCGGCTTCACCGGCGGTGCCGAGAACGGTCAGCGACAGTGCCACCAGGGCGGCGAGGATCGAGATCACGATCAGGATCTCGATCAGCGAGAAGCCCTGCGGCTGCCGGTGATGAATTGGAATACTCCGTCGCATCTTCACTGCCCCCCTCAGGCATGAACGATCGAACCTGCGATTGGCCTACTGCCCAAGTTTGCCACCATTGAAGTTGGTGATGTTGTCCTGATCCTTAGTCGTGTCCCCCGAATTGTTGGAAAAGCCATCCTCGCTCGACCAGAGTCCGCCGATCCCGAAGTCAGCATCTGCACCCGCGCAGATGATCTGGTGCGACTTGTCCTTCCATGCTTGATCAGTCGATTGCAGGTAAACGTTCTGGATCTCGTCCGTGGCATCGTAAGTTGCGTCCTGGTCCAAATCCCCATCCTTGGCCGGTCGATAGCCACGTCCGTCGTAGCTGCTGAGATAGAGGTAGGGGACGGTGGTATCAACATACGGATCGTTGTACGCGTGGGCTCCATCGGTATCGTCGTCGAACATCCGATCGGGATCGAATTCTCCAAACGGTCCGACACGATTTCCGCCCGTGGCAAAAGGATTCACGGGATTCGAGGAAAAGCCATCTGCCTTTGCTGAGTCCGCTGGTGCGATGGTGTCACTGCCCCCCAGGAAGAACAGCAGGCATTCGTCACCCGTTAAGACAATTACTTCGTCAGTGACTGTGTCATTGTCGAAATCATGCGCCACTGAAAAGTCAAATTGTGGCCACATCTGTCGAATGAGCGTGCGACTTTGAACCAACCGACTGGGATTCGCTGTGTCTTGATTCCAACTCGGATCAGCAGACATTCCGGAACCCAAATCGGGTTCTTCATAGAGTGCGATGCCACTCGGCGGCTCCATGCCGAACTGTGTCTTGAACTCGGCGATGCCCTGTTCAAAGCCTTTGATCTCGGTCGCGATCTCGGCTATCCGTACGGTGTCTCGGGTGTTGTTGAGAGCGGGCAGGATGAGGGCCAGCAGGATGCCGATGATGGCGATGACGGCCATCAGTTCCACAAGGGAGAAGCCGCTGCGGGGATGGCGCTGGTGTTCCGGGTTGAGCGTCAGGGGAGACATAGCGGGCTCCTGCGTTGTGGGTTGGTGTCGGCCGGACGACGGTGCCATTGGAGGCGGGCCGGCGACGATCGGCGGACGAAGTGCTTTCGGACGAGACACGCCTGTGGCGTCCCGCTGCACTTTCGATCCGAGATGAAGCAAGAAAATGAGAACAGATCACCATGATGCAGGCCGCATGCCAACCAGCCAGAACTTGCGCGCCACGCTGCGTTGTGGCGTGCGAGTCTGTGCAAATTAGCGAGCGACGATTGCATGACTGTGAGTGAATGAAAGGATGTCAGATTTGAGATCTGAGATTTCAGATTTGAAATGTCAGATCCCCGCGATGAGATTTGAAATTCTGATTACGACAGTTCGTTGAGCAGTTTGACGAGTGGCAGGAACAGGGCGATCACGATGAAGCCGACGATCAGACCCAGGACCACGACCATCAGCGGTTCGAGCATGTTGATCAACGACTCGACGAGCACGGAGACTTCCTCGTCGTACATGTCGGCCACTTTGTAGAGCATGTTGTCGAGGGCACCCGTCTCCTCGCCCACGTCCACCATGTTGACGACCAGGTCGTCCACGATGCGGGTCTCCTTGAGCGGCACGGCCATCGATTCACCCTCGCGAATCGACTGATGAATGTGATCGAACGCTTTGCGAAACACCTCGTTGCCGGCGGTGTCCCGGGCAATGGAGAGTGCTTCCAGAATGGGCACCCCGGACGAGATGAGTGTGCCTAACGTTCGACACGTTCTGGCCACCGTCGATTTCGAGATGATTAACCCGAGGATGGGAATCTTCATCGAGATCCTGTCGACGATGTACGCTCCTGTTTTGTTTTTCTTGACGATCTTGATGAATAGCCAGAGGCCGACCGGAAACGCGGGGATGAGATAGAAGTAGTTCACGACCCAGTCACTCATATTGATGAGCATGATGGTCATGCCGGGAAGTTCGACGCCGAAGTCGTGGAAGATCTCTTTGAACTTCGGAATGATCCAGTACATGATGAAGCCGACGATACAGGTGGCGACCGTGATGACGGCCACCGGATACACCATGGCACCCTGCACCTTCCGTTTGAGTGACTGAGCCCTTTCTTTGAACTCGGCCAGTCGCTGAAGGATGATTTCGAGGGCACCGCCGGCTTCGCCCGCTTTGACCATGTTGACGTACAGGTTGTCGAACGCCTTGGGCTGTTTGGCCATCGCTTCTGAAAGCGTGTTGCCCGACTCGACGTCTTCGATGACACCGATGAGCGAGGCCTTGAGTGGACCGGGCTTGGCCTGTCCTTCGAGAATGCGGAGCGACCGGAGAATCGGCAGGCCTGCATCTTGAAGCGTCGAGAGTTGCCGCGTGAACTGAGTGAGCTGTTTCGGACGGACACCACCGATGGAGAACCCGCCGGCCCCCTTCTTTTTACTCTTCGCCGCCCCGCGTTGGGTGACGGCTGTCTTTCCCTTTTTGCGACTGGTCTTCTCGCTGATCTTCGTGACGAAGAATCCCTTCTCACGAATCAGGGACTGAGCTTCAGCCTCAGACTCCGCCTCGATGGTCTCTTTGATTTCGAGACCCGTGTTGTCCATGGCTTCATACTGAAAAGTTGGCATGTCTGCTCCCGTTGGTCGCGGATGACGAGTTGTCAGTTGTCAGTTGTCAGTTGTCAGTTGTCAGTTGTCAGTTGTCGCAACGGACTACGGACGACTGACAAAGGACCTCACTCGATATCTTCCATCACCGTTTCTCGGACCACCTCGTCGATGGTGGTGTGTCCGTCAAAAATCAGTTTGAGTCCGGCTTCACGCAGCGTGGTCATGCCCTGGCTGCGGGCCATGTTTCGCATGTCGTCGATCGACGCATCTGAGGTCACCATGTCCCGGATGTCGTCGGTGATATCCATGATCTCATACAGACCCGTGCGTCCCTTGTAACCTGAGTTGTTACAACGGGGACATCCTTTGCCGTAATAGAAGCTGTATTGTCTGGCGGTCTCCAGCGGGAGCTGAAGCTCCATCAGCAACTCGTCGCTGGGCTCGAACTCCGTTCGGCATTCGACGCAGATCCTCCGGACGAGCCGCTGGGCCTGCACGGCCTCGACGGTGGCTGTGATGAGGAAGGGAGGAATACCCATATCGCGCAGACGTGTGATCGCGGTCGGAGCATCGTTCGTGTGCAACGTGCTGAACACGAGGTGGCCCGTGAGCGCACTCTGCACAGCGATCTCCCCCGTCTCATAGTCGCGGATTTCACCGACGAGGATCTTGTCCGGATCGTGACGCAGGATAGCCCGGAGCACGTTCGCGAAGGTGACGTCGATGTCAGGATTCACCGGGACCTGGATCAGCCCATCGATGTCGTACTCAATCGGGTCTTCCGTCGTGATGATTTTGGTTTCAATATCGTTCAACTCGTTGAGAGCCGAGTAGAGCGTCGTCGTCTTCCCAGAGCCCGTCGGCCCGGTCACGAGAATGATGCCGTTGGGACGATGAATAATCTTGCGGAACCGCGAAAGCGTGTTCGGGTCCATCCCGATCTTGTTCAAGTCGAGCTGGACGACCGTTCGGTCCAGCACTCGCATGACGACCGACTCGCCAAACATCGTGGGAAGCACACTCACCCGCAGGTCGACCGCGTTGCCGCCGACGTTGAGTTCGATACGACCGTCTTGAGGCAGACGACGCTCAGCAATGTCCAACTCGGCCATCACCTTGATCCGTGTGACGATGGCGTTCGCCAGATGGCGTGGTGGCGGCACCATTTCATAGAGCACGCCGTCCGCTCGCACGCGGATCTTGAACTCATCCTCGAATGGCTCAAAGTGAATGTCGCTTGCCTGATCCTTGATTGCGAGCAGCATCACCATGTTCAGCAGTTTCCGGATCGGCTGAGTCTCGGAGAGTTCCTCTGCACCGCCGATATCGATGGCCCCCTGACGTTCAACCAGGCTTTTGGTGCCATAGTCGAGTCCCTCCAGAGAGTCGATCACATTTTCGATGCTGTCTTCGTCTTGAGTGGCATAGAAGCGACCAATTGCCGCCTCGACATCTGCCAGAGAAGAGACGGCTCCGCGCACGTCGTAACCCAGGAAATTCCGCAGGTCGTCAAGAGCGCCCACGTTCTGCGGGTCGGACATCGCCACTGTGAGGACGTCATCCTTCAGCGAGACGGGCATGATCTTGTAGATATCTGCCATCGTCTGCGGGACGAGTTCCAGCACGCGGGGCGGGATGTTCGTCTCTTCGAGATTGATGACCGGCATGCCCCACTGCTCGGCCAGGGCTTCCGTGATCTGCTCCTCGGTGACCAGTCCCATCCCCTTGGCCACCTGGCCGATGACTTCGCCGGGGGCCTGCTTCTGCTCTTCGAGCACGTCCCACAGCTGGTCCTCAGTGAGGTATCCCAGGTCGACCAGAATCTGTCCGAGTTTGCGTTGTGCCATGTGTGGAGCTGTCAGTTATCGGTCATCAGTCGTCAGCTTTGCGAGGCGGTAAAACCTCGGGAATTGATGTTTACCCTTGCGAGTGGACCGTCGACCTCTCGATCAGTCTTCCCAGTCATCGTCATCTTCAAAATCGTCGTCGTCCTCCAGCAGGCCCTTCTTCGCCAGCTGAATCTTGGACTTCAATTCACCCGGTTGATTGGACCGAACGATGCAGTCGCGTTCATCGCACAAACCCTTTCGCCAAAGGTCAAACAGGGCATCGTCGAGAAGTTGCATGCCGTATTTGCGGCCTGTTTGAATGGATGAATTGATTCGATAAGTCTTTGCTTCACGAATGAGGTTCGCGATTGCGGGTGTCACAACCAGCATCTCGTACGCAGCAACTAGGCCCTTGGGCTTCCTCGGAAGCAACGCCTGTGAGAGGATGCCGATGATCGCAACCGACAACTGCGTGCGGATCTGTTCCTGCTGCTGCGTCGGAAACACGTCGATGATTCGGTCCACCGTGCCTTGAGCACCGGTCGTATGCAGCGTGCCGAACACGATGTGGCCCGTCTCGGCAGCGGTAATGGCTGCTTCAATGGTTTCCAGGTCTCGCATTTCGCCGACGAGAATACAGTCGGGGTCCATTCGCAGAGCCCGCCTCAACGCTTCCGGGAAACTGGGGACATCGACACCAACCTCACGCTGATTGATGGTCGACTTCTTGTGCTCGTGGTAATACTCAATCGGATCTTCGAGCGTGATGATGTGGTGGTCGTGATTGTCATTGAGGTAGTTGATCATACTGGCCAGCGACGTCGTCTTGCCGCTTCCCGTCGGACCTGTCACGAGGAACAGGCCGCGAGGCCGGGTGATCAATTCAGAAATGACTGGCGGGAGACCGAGTTGCTCGAAAGTGAGGAACTCGTTGGGAATTCGCCGCAGCACCATCCCGATGTTGCCGCGTTGCTTGAAGACAGCCACACGGAACCGGGCTTTGTCGCCAAAGGCGAAACCAAAGTCGGTCCCGCCCATCTCCTGCAATTCCTGTTGATTGCGTTCCGGCGTGATGCTCTTCATCAGCGAAGCGGTATCTTCCGCGTTCATCGACTTGGTTTCGAGCCGGACCATGCGGCCACCGGTCCGCACAACCGGAGGCTGTCCTGTAGTGATGTGCAGGTCGCTGCACTTCTCCTTCACCACGGTTTCCAACAATTTGTCAATCTGAAGAAACGCCATCGACGATCTTTCTCAGGCGACGTTGTGACAAAAAATGTTAAGAGGCCCCATCCATCTCGAAGAAACCCAAGATCTCCCTCCGTTCAACGATATGCAGAGATCACAAACCCTCAGTTGCCCCGCAAGGGCGGGTATTTGCCCCGTGTTATTCTTCCAATAGATGTTGAGAGACCAAGTAAAGTACGCATAAGCTTCGTCCGATGCCAGCGTGGGCGGGCACTCTCGGAAGTCTGCATCCGGCTGTACTGTTCCTAAATGTGTGCGTTGGAGCCTCGCTTACAGGCCGTTTGGTAGACTCACCTGCTGCAAGTTCCCTAAGTGCTTGTCAGCAGGTTCTCAACTCCTTCGCGCTGGCGGACTCACACTCGAATGCCTCGGCTGAGCGCTACGCCTGAAATGCGGTGGGCAACTCGACCAGAGTCTTTGTCCACAAGTTCCTCCCCCCAGATAAGTGACGCATTTTCTTAATGAATCGGACCCCTCACGGATCAGTGTGCCCCTGTTTGAAGTTTGTAAGCTTCCGTTAGAGTCGTAATTCCCTCAAATGCTTTGTCGACAGCATCTTCCACCAATGTCTTCATGCCAAACAGCCTCGCCTGCCGACGCATATTCTGAGCGGGTTCACTCCGGAACGTCATCTCCCGAAGGGTTGAATTCATGAGCATCAATTCAAAGACCGCCTTCCTCCCGTGAAAGCCGGTGTGCTGGCATGAATTGCACCCCTTACCTCGCCGGAACGTTGCTCCGGCCATTTGGTCCTCTGTGATGTCGAGCAGTTCCGTTTCGGATGGATCAGGATGATATGGCTCGCCACATTTTGAACACACCACCCTCACGAGGCGCTGTGCCATGACTGCCATCACGCTCGATGCCACGAGGAAAGGTTGGACTCCCATATCGATCAGCCGTGTAATAGAACTGGGCGCATCGTTCGTATGCAGCGTACTGAAAACCAGGTGTCCAGTCAAAGAAGCTTGTATTGCCATGTCCGCGGTCTCGGTATCACGGATTTCACCCACGAGGATCACATTGGGCGCCTGTCGCAACATGGCCCTCACAATCCTCGCGAAGTTGAGCCCGATCTTGGCCTTCACCTCCACCTGATTGATGCCTGGCAGGTAGTACTCGACCGGGTCCTCTGCAGTGATAATCTTCCGGTCGGGCCTGTTGAGTTCACCCAAAGCACTATACAGAGTGGTCGTCTTCCCGCTCCCCGTCGGACCGGTGACCAGGAAAATGCCGTTTGGCCGGCGAATAATCTGCTGGAACTTCCGATAGTTCTCTTCGCTAAAGCCCAGGTTCCGGATTCCGACCTTGATATTGTCCCGGTCCAGAATACGTAAGACTATGCCCTGTCCATGGTTAGTAGGCATCACACTGACCCGGAGGTCGAAATCCCGACTCCCGATTCGAGTCTTGATCCGGCCGTCCTGTGGACGCCGCTTTTCCGCAATGTCCATATTCCCCATGACCTTAATTCGACTGGTCAAGGCACCGAGCAGACGTCGCGGGGGAGCATCACGTTCGATCAGCACGCCATCGATGCGATAACGAATGCGAACCCGGTCTTCAAACGGCTCGACATGAATGTCACTGGCACGCATGTTCACCGCTTCGCTGATCACCAGATTCACCAGCCGCACGATCGGGGACTTCTCATTGTCCTCTGCCTGTGTCGAAGCCTCAGCCAGTTCCGTTTCCGTAAAGTCGATCGCCGTCTCCGTAAACTCCATCAGCATGGAGTCCACTGATTCCGTCTCGGTCTGCCCGTAATAACGGTTGATCGCGGTGAGGATGTCCTCCTTTGGAGCCATCACCATCTCGACGTCACGGTTGAGGATAAACCTCAGCTTTTCGACGACCGCAAAGTCCATCGGATCTTCCACCGCGACTTTCAGGCGCCCCCCGTCCTCAGCGACGGGAATGACGATGTTCTCGCGGGCGACGGATTCCGGCACCAGTTCGACCAGCGACGGCGAGATATCAATGTCGTTCAGGTCGATAAAATCGAAGCCAAAGTGCTCGGCTTTGGCCGCTGCCATCCGCTGCGCGTCAACATACTCATTTCGAACCAGAGCATCCTCGATGGGAATGCCCAGATTCGCTGCCATCCGCTCAGCTTCCGCCAATTGATCGGCGCTGATGGTTCCGTCGTCGACAAATTGTTGCAACCAGTCACCAGACATTTGCAGACTCTTGAAGATGGTTGAGGTGAGATCGCTGCCAGTCCAGACTGTGAATGCTGTCGGACACTAGCAAGCAATATGAAAAAGTTAGTTCGGCGAGGAAATCCGGAATGACCGATCTTCTTGTCGATTTATCTTGGCTGGGATTGAATCTCGGACATCCTCGAGTGCAGCGAGTCTGTCCGTTGGATTGATCAAGTCGACTCGTCTTTTGCTGCATCAGTCCACATAAATACTGAGATGATGCCAGAATCGGCGGGAACAAATGCAACAGACGAACTGCCCTGTTGAGCTGAGCTCTCCGTGAGCGACCAATCCAACAGACTCGACCTGACCGTAATTTCCTTGATCTTCACGGTAAGACCGTGACAAGTCAAGCGGACGGCGTCACAACCAATTTCCAGCGAAGGGCTTGCACACAATCTTCACAGAGTTACATCACCGGATTTCTCGTCTTGCTGTGTAAGGGGAGACGTCGTATCATCCCCGCCCCTTCTCTTCTCAAAATCCCTACGTTCCAATTCGAATCGCGTCTCCCTGCCGGGATCTGTTTGCGCGCACTGTCGAGGCCGATGCGGTCAGACACAGCGACGCATCGGCCTCCGCACAGAGACCGTTCCCAGTTGCGGACCAGTCACATGACCACCGCCTGCGCCCCCGTTCGCACTTTGCGATCCAACGTCTTTTCTGGTTCACGCCTCTTCTGTCTTTGGCTGATCAGCTGTTTTGCTGGAGTGATCTGCCTGAGAGCAGATCGGCCAGTCGCTGCTCAGGATTTCCGGGTACGAACCACAGTTTCGTTCCAGGATCCGGAGAATTCACGCTGGGAGCCAGTCGCACGGAGTCTCACAATCTTTCACACGGGCAAGGTTTATGACCTCGTCGAGGGAGTCGGGGAGGTTGTCATTTTCGATCCGCTGCAAAGCCGCTTTGTGATCCTCAGCCTCACGGGCAATGGACTGGCCGCAGAAGTCCCTTTTGAAGAACTCCATCAGTTTCTCAAGGTCGCCAACGTCGAGACGCTCAAGTACATGGATGAGTTACGGCTCAGCGGGAAGTCGGATGCTCAACGCGTGATTGAATCCCTGAAGTTTCAATTGCATCCCACATTTGATGAAAGTTTTGATCCGACAACTGGTCGGTTAAGACTTTCCAGCGAGTTCGTTACTTATTCCGTCGCGACAGCCACGATGGAGAAACCGCTGATTGGACAGCAGTATCTGCAATGGACCGACTGGACGGCTCGGATGAATTATATTCAACACCCGCAGGCCGTCGGTCCCGATGTCCGCTTGGCCCTGAACACGGCGCTTCGAGATCGCGAGCGGATTCCGACGCAGGTCGAACTCAAGCTCTCGCTCAACGGCGTGAGCAACCTCCGCGCGGAACACACCTTTGAGCCGAAACTCATGCCGTTCGACCGGGATTCGATCAACAAATGGGAGAAACTCCGGACGGCTGACGATGTCCGCTGGGTCGACTTTCGTGAATACCAGCGAATCCTCGTGACGTCTGCCGGAAAGTAGCATCGCCCCGAAAGGCCTCATGCCTTCCCTCACAAAAGAGGGGCGGCCTCGAATCTCGCAAGTGAGATGAGCATGACATCCGGCAAGGATTCGACTCCCAGCTGACGCAGCATGTTGACGGCCTGTGCGGTCGTGTACTGGGCGTGGGTGCAGACGTGCAGCAGAATGTCCGACTTCCTTGTCAGGTGCTTCACATCCGGGCCGGTTCGAGTGCTCGTCTTCGCGACCATCTCATCGAGCTGACCGTCTCTGAGGTGTGCAAGGTAATACTCCCAGCGAGCGTCGAGCGCTGACCAGTTGTCCTGGAGCTTAGCCAGATCCGGGATCGCCCCCTCAGCTTCCTGATTCCCCGGTAACTTGTCCGGCCGATCGCCGGGCAGAACAGGACTCGGATTCCCTTCGAGAGCTTCCAGCCAGACGTACTCAGCGGCGTAGAGATGCAACAGCGACTTCCACACCGACCCCTGCCCCATCTGAAAAGCCTGCCGCAACTGCTCTTCATTGAGTGACTCAGCGGCTGTGAGGAGTCGCTGATTCACCCACATGCGGTGCTGGTGTAATCGTGTGACAAGAGGGACAGCGTTCATTCACGATCCTTCAAAGGACCCCGTACTTCTTGAAAGCATCCGTTGCAGACATCCCTCCGCGAATGGCATCACGGACTTCGTTCTCAGCGTGGACCTTCTGCCACGCGCGACGAATGACCTCCTCCTCGACCTCCTGTGGGACGACAACCACGCCGTCGATGTCTGCAAACACCAGATCGCCCGTTGCAAACACAGCTCCGCCGATCTCGACTGGGACATCAACGTCGACCACCCGCTGTCGATTGAGGCTGTCGAGCGGACTCATCCCGCGTGCAAAACAGGGAAAGTCCATTTCACGTATCTGCACGACATCCCGTACGGCTCCGTCGATGATCGCTCCGATGCACCCCTGATTGGTCGCAGCCGTCGTGAGCAGTTCGCCCCACACGGCTGACCGCATCGACCCATGACAGGCCGCGATCAACACGTCATCCGGCTGACACGCATCGACCGCCTTGAGTTCCAGTTCGTACGGTCGTGGGTCGTCATGATAGAGATCATCCCACAGCGTCGTCTTGCAGCGTCCGACCAACAATCGTTCGACCGTCACCGAAGGCAACTGCACGTTCGGTGTCTGCCGCCGTCGACCGACCGCATCGAGTGAATCACTGACGACAGCCGAATACAGGTGTTCTCTCATCATCGCAAATGTGATGATGTCAGGGGGAGATTCGTCTGCCACTGAAGTTCTCACTCACAAAAAGTTCCAGGTGCTCGTCGTAGAATCCAAACGACAAGAAGAAGCCAGTGACGCGATTCCATCCCTGACGTTAACGACTTTTCCTTTGGACGTTATCACCTCTGCGCAAAATCTTCGAGTCATTCAGCTTGGTGATCTTGGCCACCGCCCGGTCTGCTGAAACTTTCTCGATCTTGAGCCGTCCGAGTCGCTCATTATTGCGATATACGTCGAAAAGATCGTCGACCTTGACCCCGTCGTCGGATCCAATACTGATTTCGACATTGATGGTGCCGGGTTCGTTGATCACGACAATGATAGCTTTGAGCTGATCTTCGGTAACAGTCCCAACGGCAACCGCGGAGAAGAGAACCAAACTGGCCAGGGACATGAGCAGCTTCGCCATGAGACGCTCCTATTGAGAATGATGAACTCTGGAGACTCCGATCCTATTCTACAAACTCGCTGTCAGAATGCAGTACGCAAACCTGTGCACGAGTGTGGTCCCCGATGGGTGCAATTGAAGTTGTTCAGTCATCGCGGATTCGACGCTGAACAGGTCACTCACCCTTCCGACGATCTCTTTGGTAATATGAACGTTCAGCCTTTGGAGTCGATCCAACGGTCGGAGAAAGTCCTTCTCAAACAATCGCCTACGAGCTTCATCCCGATGCCAATCCGAATGGTCTGTTTCTTCTGGCCGGTGTGCGTGCTGATTGTGACGAGTACGCTCAGTGGGGGTGAGTCACGCGTCACGAGTGGGTTGCAAGTGCTCTATCGCTGCGATCAACAGCAGGGGACTGTCCTGCATGACGGCGCGGGTGTTGAGCCGGCGCTCAATCTCTCACTGGGAACTCCGGAGTCGGCGAACTGGCAGAACGGTTGGCTGAAGGTCACGTCGTCTGCACGCATTCGCACCGAGGGGCCGGCAACACGTCTGGTCGAAGCAGTGCGGGCATCCAACACACTGACGGTCGAAGTCTGGCTCAGGCCGGAGGACGATCGACAGAAAGGTCCAGCGCGGATCGTCTCGATCTCCGCAGGACCAAGCGAACGCAACCTCACGGTCGGACAGGACGGCAATCGCTTCGACGTTCGTCTGCGAACGACCAGGACATCGACGAACGGCATCCCCTCCACCGCGACTCCTGAAAGCTTGGTGAGGGCCGGCGAACTCACACACCTCGTCTACTCCCGTGATGCTTCCGGATCAGTCCACATCTACTTGAACGGCGAATCGGTGGCCAATGCGAAAGTCGACGGGGACCTGTCGAATTGGGACGAGGGATATCCGTTGTTGCTGGCGAACGAGTCGAGTGGCGATCGGCCGTGGCTGGGCGAACTCCATCTCGTGGCAATCTATGACAGAGCACTCTCACCAGCGGAGGTCATGCAGAACTTCAAAGCGGGCGTCGATGCATCCGTCGACTATGCCGCGCTCCTGCCGCCGGCCGTTGATCGAAAAGTCGATTTCGTCACTGATGTTCAACCCATCTTTCGCGAGCGATGCTTCGAGTGTCACGCGACTGGCAATGAAGAGGGCGGACTCAACCTGGGCACTCGCGCCCGAGTGATGGAAGGAGGTGAAGGCGGGCTGATTCTCAAGCCCGGACTCAGCGACGTGAGTCGACTGATCCATCTCGTCGCAGGCATCAAGGACGACACAGTCATGCCGCCTGAAGGAGACCCTCTCACGGAAGAACAGATCGGCATCCTGCGTGCCTGGATCGATCAGGGAGCCGACTGGCCCGCTCATGCGGATGTCCTCGACCCGCGCACCGAACGTGCCCGCGAGCATTGGGCCTTTCAACCGCTACGGTCCGTCGAGGTACCGAGCCTGCCGGATGACGAATGGAGTCGAACATCAGTCGATCCGTTTATCTTCGCCAAGCTGCATGAAAACGATCTCGCGCCGACACCCGCCCTCGGGCCACGCAAGCTCATGCGGCGGATCATGTATGACCTGACCGGTCTGCCGCCGACACCCGAAGAGTTGGACCAGTTTGTCGCGGCGTGCGAACAGGATCGTATCACTGCCATCGAAGAACTGGTCGATCGACTTTTGAACAGCCAACACTTCGGCGAACGTTGGGGGCGGCACTGGCTTGATGTGGCCCGGTATGCGGACAGCGATGGGCAGGAAGGAGACCGTGACCGTCCTCACGCATACCACTATCGTGACTTTGTCATCCGGGCCTTCAATGATGATATGCCGTTCGATCAATTCGTTCGCTGGCAGATTGCGGGAGACGAATACGAGCCGGAAAACCGTGAGGCGGTTGCTGCAACCGGATTCCTCGTCGCCGGTCCGAGCACCGTGCTTGGGGACACATTCCTCGAAGAGGAACGACTGCGGGACCGGTACAACGAGCTGGACGACATTGTCTCAACGACCGGCACTGCACTGCTTGGTCTCACTGTCGGTTGTGCGAGGTGTCACGATCACAAGTATGACGCCATTTCCTCCCGGGAGTATTACCGCCTGTTAAGCGCCTTTCATAGCGGCGACCGACAGGAACTGCAGGTGCAGGCGAAAGGTCCCAAGCTGCTCGCTTTCCATGACTTCAGCAGTCAACCGGCGACCAGCTGGCTGTTTCAACGGGGAGACTTCTACGACCGCGATCAGCAGGTGCAACTGGGGTTCCTTCAGGTGCTGATGCGAGACACAAGCGTCGAGGAGTACCGCAATAATGCACTGACGGTTGAGTCTAAACAGGAGACGACCTACCAGCGTCGTGCCATGGCCGACTGGATCACGGATGTCGACCATGGAGCCGGACCGCTCTTGGCACGGGTGATTGTCAACCGTCTCTGGCAACATCACTTCGGCGAAGGACTCGTACGAACAGTCGACGACTTCGGCGTGCGAGGCGACGAGCCGACGCATCCCGAATTGCTCGAATGGCTGGCCAACGATTTGGTCGAGCATGGCTGGCAACTCAAACGCCTGCACCGGCTGATCGTTTTGGGCGCGACCTATCAGCAGGGATCGGAATTCGATGAAGCTAAAGCCGCGATCGATCCGGAGAATCGCCTGCTCTGGCGACGTCGGCCTCAGCGACTCGAAGCCGAGGTGCTCCGCGATGCCATGCTCGCAGTCAGCAGCACTCTCAACCTCGAACCGTTCGGTCCCGCCTTCAAACCTCCGATTCCGAAGGATGTCATCGGAGCAGCAAGGAATCTGAAGTCCAAATATCCGGATGACGCGAAGGACGAGCCCGCCACGCATCGTCGCACTGTGTACATGTTCCACAAACGGGTCGTGCCCTATCCGTTGCTGCAGGCGTTTGATCGGCCCGATCTGTTGAAGAGCTGTGGACGCCGGGATGACTCGACTGTCGCCCCGCAGGCTCTCGCCATCCTGAACGACGGCTTCGTCCGCACTCGATCTGCTGACTTTGCTCAGCGGTTAATCGAGGAATGCGGCGAAGACGATGCAGACCTCATCAGTCGCGCTTTCGAACTGGCGATCGCTCGTTCTCCCAGTCCGAGCGAAGCCACTGCCTCACGAGAGTTCATCGCATCACAGCAGAGGCAACGACAATCCCGCGAGCCTGACCAGTCCGTCGAAGAGACACGCCAACGCGCGGTCACCGACTTCTGTCAGACGCTGTTCGGGCTGAACGAATTCCTGTACGTCGATTGAGGAGATCACGTGTTTCAGACACAAAGTTCCCACTGTGGGCGATACGAGCCAATCATCAACCGGCGCGAACTGCTCCGGAAAGCCGGGGGTGGCATGGGCATGCTCGCGCTCGCGGACCTGTTGGGCCAGCCATCGTTCGCGGCCAGCGAGCCTGATCCTGTGCATCCGCTGGCTCCCCGTGATGGTCACTTCCCGGCGAAGGCGAAGAACGTCATCTGGTTGTTCATGGAAGGGGGTCCCAGTGCGGTCGACATCTTCGATCCCAAACCAGAACTCACGAAACGTGACGGCGAGCGAATCGACATCAACGTCTTTTTCGGCGATCCCGGCCCGCTGATGAAGTCGCCGTTCCAGTTCCAACAGTACGGCGAGTCGGGAGCCTGGGTCTGTGAGAAGTACACGAACGTCGCGAAACATGTCGACGACATTGCTTTCATCAAGTCCTGCTTCACCGAGTCGGACAATCACGTTCCGGCCATCTACCAGATCAACTCCGGCCTGCCGCGACCCGGATTCCCCACAGCGGGAGCATGGGTGACGTACGGCCTCGGCAGCGAGAACCAGGACCTCCCCGGTTACGTGGTCCTTGGCAATACGAAGGGAGCCAAGGGAGGGATTCACAACTGGGGGAACGGCTTCCTGCCATCGACCTATCAGGGGACACTCTTCCGTCCGACCGGCAACCCGATCCTCAATCTCGAACGACCGGCTGATGTCTCACGCAGCGAGCAGCGGGCTCAACTTGACCTGCTCGCTCAACTCAATCAGGAGCATCTCCACGCACATCCCGGTGAGGCCGATCTGTTGGCCCGAATTCAGTCCTTTGAACTCGCCTATCGGATGCAGACTGAAGCGACCGATGTTGTCGACCTCTCTCAGGAGACCGAGGCCACACACAAGCAGTACGGCATCGACCGCAAGGAGTCCAAGTCGTTCGGCTCGAAATGCCTGATGGCACGCCGACTCATCGAAAGCGGAGTCCGTTTTGTGCAGGTCTACAGCGACGGCGAATGGGACGCCCACAACAAGCTCACTGAAAATCACACCGGCCACTGTGCCGCAACCGACGTCCCCATTGACGGGCTGCTCACCGACCTCAAGGAACGCGGCCTCTGGGACTCAACGCTCGTCGTCTGGGGAGGTGAGTTCGGCCGCATGCCGGTGTCTCAACGGGGCGACGGCCGCGATCACAACCCGAACGGCTTCCTCACCTGGATGGCCGGCGCGGGCATCAAAGGAGGCGTGAGCCACGGCGAGACGGACGACATCGGCTACGCCGCTGCCGTCGACCCGGTCAGCGTTCACGACCTGCACGCGACGATGCTGCATCTGCTCGGCATCGACCATGAACGACTCACCTACCCTCATAATGGGAGGCGATACCGGCTAACCGATGTAGCCGGAAAAGTGATCGAGCCACTATTAGCATAGGCATCGGGGGCTTCGGAAAGGGAATGGAACATGATGAGTCTGCTGGCGTCTGACTATGGGCGGCTGATTCCTTACCTCTTTGGTCTCTTTCTGATTGCCGTGCTATTACCAATCGGACTTGGCTGGGTACTCTCTCGTCACGCTCGAAGGACGAATTCGCCTGCTTTGGCAATCCTTGGCACCGTTAGCATTTTGCTTCCCGTGGTTTTGCTGAGTGTGCAGCCGGTGATGCCACATTTGACTTGGAGTGAGATTCTGCCGATGCTCAAGCTGCCCCTGTTCTTGCCGATTACGATTCCGAGTGCTTTCTTCATTCTGAGAACCCTTATCAATGCGACTTCAACCTCAAGGAGGCCAAAGCCACTAGAGGGAAGTGATTCTCATTCCGAAACGGTCGATCTGCGGTAATTTGCAGACGGGCAATTGCAGGATCCGTACTTCGGCGACCTCAGGCAATCGATGATCAACCCGAACGGATTTCTCACCTGGATGGCCGGCGTGGACAGTCAAGGAGGAGTGAACTACGGCGAAACAGACGACATCGAGTACTCAAGGCGCGATATAGAACTCAGGACTCGATTACAGAGCCGACAACTAGTGCTGCATAGTGGCTGGGCCAGCTGCGTTCGAGGAGCAGTGCGTGGCGCATCTGTTTGCCTTCGATCGGTTCTCGGACGAAGTTCAGTTCGAGTGCCGGATCGGGTGTTGTGAGGTTGACGATCGGTGGGATCACGCCCGTCCGCAATACTTCGAGCACTGCGGCTGCCTCGACACTCGAAGAGGCGTTCGCCATGAATCCGGTGGCTGATTTGATTGTCGTTGCGGGGATCGTGCGCGCCCGCTCCCCCAATGCGGCGTGCAGGGCCTGAACTTCCACCCGGTCATTCACTTTCGTCGCATCTCCGTGCAGATGGATGAGGTCGATCTCATCAGGGGTGAGTTGGGCGACCTCCAAGGCCCGGCGGATGCTGGCTGTCAGCGCCCGAATGCATCCGGCCGACTCGTCTGAGGGAACCCCGGTGGCAGAGCCGAAGCCGAGGATTTGGCCAAGGATGTTTGCTCCCCGAGTTCGTGCCCGTTCGAGAGGCTCGAGCACAAACATAGCTGCCCCCTCCCCGGCGACGCTGCCGGAACGGCTCACATCGAACGGCCGATGAACCGTCGCAGGGGCATCCGTCGACGACGAGAGAACTCCCGCGTAATGTTCATGAGCGAGGCCGGTCCACAGGACCCAGGAGTCGAAGGCGCCAGCAAGGATGAAGTCCGCTTCATCACGGCGCAGAGACCACATCGCCTCTCCCAAAGCGAGGAAACCGCCATTCCCCAGCGACAGGAGATTCTGATTGACGCCCTGCAATCGATGCTCATGAGCAATGTGATACAAACCGGCGTTGGCGAGACCCTCAATAATGGTCTGCGGGGGGATGCGACGCACTCCATCATCAATGAACAGCTTGCGATCGATCTGACCGTCGATCGTGCAAGCCTCCAGCGCATCGTAAAAGTTGGTGTTGCGAAATCCTTCCTTGCGAACCCCAACGGCAATCCCCGCTCGGAAGGGATCGATGTCGTCATTTGGCAGGGCCGCATCCTTGATCGCGGCTGCCGAGGCCACCAACCCGTAATCCTCACCCCGCACGAGCAACCGAAGCATTTTGCGATTGCGGATTTCCTGGCGAGGCTCAAAATCCGGCACCTCACACGCGATCGAGACGGGCAGTTTCGTCGCATCGAACTTGGTAATCGTGGCAGCCGGGCATCTGCCAGCCAGCCACTGTTTGTGAACATCGGATGCCGTTCGTCCCAGCGGCGTGACCAGTCCACGACCAGTCACGACCACACGTGTCGAGTTGTTTGAGGAATCTGTCACCGTGCGTCCCCCTCAAACCGACGAAACACAATTGAGGCGTTATTTCCTCCGAAGGCAAAGGAATTTGAAAGCACCGCATCGATCCGCATGGGCCTCGCTTCATTCGGCACATAGTCGAGGTCACATTCAGGATCGGGGTTCTCATAATTCATCGTCGGCGGAGCAACGTTGTCTCGAATCGCGAGCACTGAGAAGACGGCCTCCAGGGCACCCGCGGCGTGGACAAGATGACCCGTCATTGACTTGGTCGAACTCACAGCCAGTCTGTCAGCGTGCTCTCCGAATGCGCGGCGGATGGCCAGTGTTTCGCTGAGATCGTTCAAGCGTGTCGAAGTTCCATGGGCATTGATGTAATCGATCTCTCGCAGATTGAGTCCTGCATCACGGACGGCCTGCTCCATCGCACGGGCTGGATGGCTGCCGTCCTTGGATGTATCGGTAATGTGATCAGTGGTCATGCTGGTGCCGAATCCTGAAAGCTCGGCATAAATCTTCGCACCACGGCGGCGGGCGTGCTCCAGTTCTTCCAGCACAAGTACCGCCGCCCCCTCGGCGATGACAAACCCGTTCCGGGTCCTGTCAAACGGACGACTGGCATGTTGCGGATTGTCATTGTCGGTCGAGAGAGCGCCCAGCAGCGAGAAACAGATGATGGTCACTTCATGGACCATGCTGTCGAATCCCCCCGCCAGCATGACATCCGCATCACCGCGCTGAATAGCCCTGAAGGCCCCGCCAACAGCCTGCGTCCCCGCAGCACAGGCGGTGCTCACAAAAAAGCTCGGCCCGCCGATGTTCCAGCGATCATTGATCGTACGGGGCACCGTGACCTGCGGCAGCTGGAGTTCGTACTCCTGCGTGAACTCCGGGTAGAGAGGAGGGTCGTTCTTGGCGATCAACTGTCGCCAATCCTCCATCTGCTTCAAGTCCAGCATGTTCGAGAGACAGCCGAAGGAGACCCCCGTGCGATGTTCGGGCACATCGGCCTCATCGATGCCGCTGTCTCTGACGGCCTCGCTTGTCGCTGCGATGCACAGTTGATTCATCCGGGGAAGATCGGGTGTTAAAGAGGCTTGACGCGGATCTTCGTAGTCAGAAAAGTTGAAATCCGGCACCTCGCCTGCGATCTGCACCGGCCAGTGAGTTGCATCAAACAGCGAGATGTTTCCGATGCCCAGACGACCGTTGACCACTCCCTCCCAGATGGAACGAACGTTCTTGCCCAACGGGCAAACCGCTCCCATCCCGGTGACCACAACTCTGCGATTCTGCCCCACTGCCATTGTCGATACGTTGAGTGTGTCCCGCGAATCGCCCAACCTTGGCAACAGGTCCGCAGACGTCTTTCAGAAACTGATGATTGAAGAATTACTCAAGGGAGGGGTTTCCTTGAGTCTTACTCTCATCATGCCACGAGTCTGCATCACTCGCAAGGCGAAACGTGTCCGTCCGGAGGGCCGAGGCGTAACAAATTGAGAATCACAACGCACTTTCTGAAGAGATTTTCGACAACAACACCTTCAGTTCCCTGGCCCGTGTTGAGGCACGGCAACTCAATGAGTGATGGCACGTTGGTTGCTGAGTTTATGGGTGATGAATTGGTTCTCGTCGAGTTGAACGAGAAGGGGAGTTCAGTCTGGTCATGGAGGTTGGTTGTGAGCGAACTGTCCACGAAGGGACTGTTGCATTTCTTGCAACAAGTGCCCGATCCTCGTGGGCGGTCTGAGCGGCAGGGCTCAGCAAGCCTGACAGGGACAGCGTCATTCGCATGTGGCCATGCTGGCCGTGATGATTTGTGCCACGTTGTGTGGCTTTCCCGGCTACGCGGGAGCGGCCCAGTGGATCAAGTTGTTGCCGATCGCGTTCTGGCATCAACTCGGCGGACGGCGAAAGCCACCGTGCGAGAATGCCTTTCGCAATCTGATGATGGTCGTCTGTCCGCTGGCTCTCGAAGAGGCACTGTGGCGGTGGTTAACCGAAGGCTTGGGGATCACCATCGGCGAAGACGAGTTGCAAGCGATCGTGCTGGATGGCAAAGCGCTCAAAGGCACACGGGCGCGTCATCAGCGAACCATGCTGGTGGTCGCTGCGCTCGATCGAGCGACCGGCTGCGTGCTGTCACAAACGCCCGTCGATGGTCAGACGAACGAAGCCAAAACGGCACTGGCCATGCTCCAAGGCATGGTTCTGGAAGGAACCGTGATCTTGGGAGATGCGGCGTATTGCCAGCAGGACATGTGCGAAACCATCACACAGAACAACGGTGATTACCTGCTGATCGTGAAAGCCAATCAACCCAAACTGCATCGTGCGGCTCAA
>JAGQQG010000068.1 GCA_020426325.1 Planctomycetaceae bacterium
CGAGTCGCGAGGTCTGTACCGTGCGTCGGGAACGGACCAACACTCCCTTGCAGGCGATGGTGACACTGAATGATCCGCAGTTCGTCGAGGCGGCGCGACACTTGGCGGAAGTCTCTTTGCAGGCCAGTGGTGGTGATGAAGGACGAACAGCGGACGTGATCTTCCAGCGAGTCCTCGAACGTCCGATCACCAGCGAAGAGCAATCCATCCTGCTTGCCGATCAACAGGAATATCTCAAGTATTATCAGTCGAACCCCGATGACGCTGGTGCCCTGATCAACGTCGGCGACTCGACACCCGACGCACAACTCGATGCACCGACGCTGGCCGCCTGGACGATGATCTGTAATCAGGTTCTGAATCTGGACGAAACGCTGAACAAATAACCTTTCGTGGTCAACCACAGGTCAAACGATGGACATTCTCAACGACTCGCGCGTGATGCAAACCCGTCGAGAGTTTTTCGCTAGCGGACGCAATCTGCTCGGCGGTGCTGCCTTGGCATCGTTACTTGGAAATCCGTCAGCTGAGGGTGCGGCTTCCGTTCCGATCGGCCCGCACTTCCCTGCCAAGGCCAAACGGGTCATCTATCTGCACATGGTCGGCGGGCCGTCGCAGATGGACCTGTTTGATTACAAGCCGGTCATGCAGGAGTGGTTCGATAAGGAACTGCCGGAGTCCGTCCGGATGGGCCAGCGGCTGACGACCATGACGAGCGGACAGGCACGGTTTCCGGTCGCTCCGTCCAGGTTCAAGTTCAGCCAGGCGGGCGAGTGCGGACTGTGGATGAACACGGAGTTGCTCCCCAACCTCGCGAAGAAAGCAGACGAGATCTGCTGGATTCGAAGCATGCACACCGAAGCCATCAATCACGAGCCCGCGATCACGGCGCTGCAGACCGGCAATCAGGTGACTGGTCGCCCGTGTCTCGGTGCGTGGGCCTCGTATGGTCTCGGCTCAGACAATGAGAACCTGCCTGCCTTTGTGGTGCTGGTGGCGGTCCCCAGTAATCGGGAGCAGGAGCAGGCGATCTCCGGTCGACTCTGGAGTGCAGGCTACCTGCCGGGTGAACACGCGGGCGTATCCTTCCGCAGTCAGGGTGATCCGATCCTCTACATCAACAACCCGCCGGGGGTGCCGAGTGAAATCCGGCAGCGGTCAATTGAAAGCTTGAACAAACTCAACGAACGCACCTACGAAACGGTCGGCGATCCCGAGACATTCACGCGGATGATGCAATACGAGATGGCCTTCCGGATGCAGGCCAGCGTCCCCGAGCTAACCGATCTGAGTCAGGAACCCAAACACACCTTCGATCTCTACGGCGAAGCCGCCAAGAAGCCGGGCACTTTCGCCAACACCGTGTTGATGACGCGTCGGCTGGCAGAGCGGGGAGTGCGGTTCATCCAGGTCTACCACAACAACTGGGACCACCATTCGAATGTCGGCGGTCGCATGCCGGACCAATGCAAGGACATCGATCAGCCCTGCTACGCTCTGCTGGAAGACCTCAAGCAGCGCGGCATGTTCGATGACACACTGATCATCTGGGGTGGCGAGTTCGGTCGCACGATCTACACACAGGGGAGACTCTCCCGAGACAACTATGGACGGGATCATCACCCGCGCTGCTTCACGATTTGGATGGCGGGCGGCGGCACCAAAGGGGGGACCATTTACGGCGAGACGGACGACTTCTCGTACAACATCGTCCGCGACCCCTGCCACATCCGCGACTTCCACGCCACCATTCTGCAGTTGCTGGGCTTCGATCACGAACGACTCAGCTTCAGGTTCCAGGGCCTGGACCAACGCCTCACAGGCGTACTCCCCGCACGGGCCATCCCGGAACTGTTAGCATGAAGTCAAGAAGGTGAGTGATCTCCTCGTTGAACATTGCGGTCGGACGTAAGCTGTTTTGACGGCAAGGTGCAGAGTGCTGTCATGCAGCGTGTGTCGTGGTAACACATCGGTTGGGGTGTATCGTCCCTATCGAGAATCCTGACCTGAACGATTGAGTATGGCATTGCTGAACCAACTCGCGAGTACTGGCAGCGGTCGAAGCGGGGCAACGCGTGTTCTGCTCGACGTACTGCGGCTTGTCGTGGGGGTCCTGATCATCCGGGTGACATTTGCTGTCCTTCGGAATTACCCTGATTACCTGCCGCCCAATTTTTCTGCAGACTTCCTGCTCGGTCGAGAAGCCTATTTTTTCGGCAGCTATCAGTGGGCCTTCTATGCTCACATTGTCTCCGGGCCGCTGACACTCATCATCGGCCTGGCCTTGATGAGTGAACGGTTTCGACGGAGGTTTCCCGCCTGGCATCGGGTGCTGGGGCGGATTCAAGTCGTCTGTGTCCTGCTGCTGGTGACGCCGAGTGGCTTCTGGATGGCGTTCCATGCTCAGGCCGGGGCCGTTGCAGGAGTCGGGTTCGCAGCACTGGCTTTCGCCACCGGATTATGTGCCTGCTGCGGATGGCGATCAGCCGTCCGGCGAAGATTCACAGTACATCGCCGCTGGATGTCGCGGTGCTATCTCCTGCTGTGCTCGGCCGTCGTGCTGCGGCTGACCGCTGGCCTGTTCACCGTGACGGGTGTCGAAGCCGATTGGACATATCCCCTGACCGCGTGGACAAGCTGGTTGGTTCCGCTGGCGATCTACGAAGCGTTTCAGACATTCTCCAGGCTGAGCCGTTCCCGATTCTCAAGACGCCACCTGTCGATGGTGACACACACCTGACAGGCCGATGAATTGGAGAGCAGGTGGGACGGACATTCCTGTCCGTGAATCCGAGTTTTCCTCACAGGCAAGAATGCCTGTGCCACACTTTGATCGGCATGAGTCACCAGTCAGTGATCGTCTCACCTCCGTCGACGGTCACGAGAGCCTGGTGGGTCTCATTCGACATATCAGCAGAGAGGAACATCACGTGTCCAGCCACGAACAATGCGTGTGTGCCTCTCTCATGGTCAAAGTTAATGTCAGGATTGAAGGACAAGGCAAAACGGACACCAATGTCTTGCGGAGCCATCCAGTGGACGGCGTCCTGCGGTGAGGCTTCGATGACCATAATTGTGTTGTGTGTCCCATCCTTGATCTCTGACAGAGGCCGAGGCTCCGTCGGCTTCAGACAGGCCTCCGGCCCCACCATGCCCATGTACGTGGTATGAGTTGGTTCGATTGTCATGGAAGGACAGAAAAATTGAGGGACGACCGTGTTAAAGGCTTCGGCGTTTGCCGGGTCATCCCACGGCTTCGAGAGGTCGATCGTGTCGTACAGTGCGTGCTGGTCGAGAAACGGCAGCAGGAGCGTCCGCCAACTGTGCAGCGGCTGGCCATCAGTGTTCACTGTGTATGCGGGAGGGAATGCCTGATAGACATCGTGGTAATTGTGCAGCGCCAAGCCGATTTGCTTGAGGTTGTTTTTGCACTGAGTACGACGAGCAGCATCTCCGACACCTCGCTGAGCGCCGGGCAAGAGCAAAGCGATTAGCACAGCCAAGATTGCGAGGATCACCAACCATTCGATCACAGTGAGTCCTGCGCGCTGACTCCCCTGCGACTCGATGCTCACACAATTTCGCCTGATTCGTGCGTTGGCTTTCATCATTGGCCTCCAGTGAATCCATTGTGGCCGGTCGTCGTGGACATCACCAGTCAGTGATCGTCTCACCTCCGTCGACGGTCACGAGTGCCTGCCGGGTCTCGTCGGGTGTTGTCGCAGACAGGAACTGCACACTGCCATCCGCAATCAACGCATGTGTGCCTCCCACATGATCGAATGGACTCTCCTCCTTGAAGGACAACAGGAACCGGACTCCCGCATCCTGCGGCGCCATCCAGTGGACAGCATCCTGAGGTGAGGCTTCGATCACCAGGATCGTGTGTGATGTCCCATCTGTGATCTCGGCGATCGGTCGAGGTTCCGTGGGCTTCAGGCAGGCATCCGGTCCCACCATTCCCAGGTACGTGGTTTGAGTCGGATCAATCGCAGCCGATGGGCAGGCATAGGTGGGGACGACCGTTTTGAAGGCCTCCGCGTTCGCTGGGTCGTCCCACGGTCTCGACAGATCGATGGATTCGTAGAGCTTCTTCTGATCGAGATACGGCAGCAGAAGCGTCCGCCAACTGTGCAGCGGCTGACCGGTTTCGTCCACGGTGTACGCCGGAGGAAACGCCTGATAGACATCGTGATAGTTGTGGAGGGCCAGGCCGATCTGCTTGAGATTGTTTCGACACTGAGTGCGGCGTGCGGCCTCTCGGCTTCCTCTTCGCGCCGGCAAGAGCAGGGCGATCAGAGCTGCCACAATTGCGAGGGTGACAATTAACTCCAGCAACGTAAATGCTGACCGGTGATTTGATCCAGATTCGATCCCCTCACTATGCCACATGGAGCGCGCATTGGTCCTCATGATCCGTCTCCGTTAAGTCGACAGGAAAAGGGGCAGGGGGGACACAACTGGTACGTCGAAATGCGGACGAGTGTTGGAGTCCGATCAATGACAGGCACATCTCTTGCGGTCATCTACGGATGTCGGCCTGTGTTGCACCCAGCCAGCAGACCATGATCGACAGTTCCTTCGGGTGGTCAGATCCTGTCCACCGGTGGAAAGAAGTTTTCCTTTTGGCTCCATCTCTGGTGTGCCAACCTTTGCGTCACAATGGCAAGGAGAGGCCTTCGTGGGGAATTGTGAGAGGAGCAAAGAATCGCGACGAAAGTGGCATGCGGCATGCAATGGAACAAGTGAGACAGACGAATCATGTGTCCATTCGATGAGGGCCCGATTGTGACAAAGGCAGACACTCCCGTGACCATGATGAAGCGAGTCGCCCAAATTGTGCCAAGCCTGATCGTAGTGGGCATCCTCGGAGCTGGCTGGCTGGCGGTGCACGAGATTAACTCGGGTGATGAGGCTGAGACGCCCAGCGGTGAGACGGTCTCGGATGGCGATTCCGAGTCTCAAATTGTCACGCTCACCGAGGGAAAGTCACAGGCTGCAAACCTGCGGGTGGAGACAGCGGCCCGTCATGTCATTCAACATACGCACACCATCCCGGGACGCATTCGCTACAACGAGACCAGACACATTGACATGAAGGCCCCCGTCGAGGGCATTGTTGCTGAAGTGGCTGTCAAACCGGGAGACCGCGTTGACGAAGGTCAGCTGCTGGCCGTCATCAGCAGCCCCGAAATCGGACGAGCCCGGTCTGACGTCCTCAGACTGCAGGCCGAGTTGGAACTCGTGGAGCGAACACAGGCACGAGTCGATCAACTGACCAGCAACCTCGAATCTCTGTTCCGTGCCCTGGATGAAGGTCGGGATACGGATGAGATCGATGCCCAGTTCGCTGAGGCAGCCTTGGGAACCTATCGTCAGGAACTGATGTCGGCATATTCCAAGCTGGAGTTGGTGAAGAAGAACAGTGACAGCCTGCGGCCTCTCGCTGAATCAGGAGCCGTGGCAGGTCGGACGCTCCGGGAGATCGACACCGAACGGCAAGTCGCACTCGCAGATTATCGCTCGACCCGCGAACAGGTCGCATTTGAAGTCAAGAAGCTGCAGATGCAGGCGGAGATCGACACAGATGATGCCACAAGAAAGCTGAAAATCGCCGAGTTACACCGAGACTCGCTGCTGGGATATTCCGAGGAGAATGTGACGGGGCAGACGGCAGAAGCCCTGGCGCGAATTGAAGTGCATGCACCGTTCAATGGAACGATCGAAACATGCTCTTATGCGCGAAGTGAACGAATCAATCAGGGGGATTCGTTGTTCATCCTGGCCGACACAACGTCGCTGTACGTGGCTGCGGATATTCGTGAGAACGACTGGCCGGCCGTTTCGTTGCAGCCGCAGCAGGAGATTGTGGTGACCGTGCCTGCCATTCCGGACCGCGAGTTCACGGCAAGCGTGCTCTACATCGGGCGCGAGGTCACAGCGGAAACGAACGCAGTGCCGCTGGTCGCGACGATTGATAATTCCGAGGGACTGCTTCGACCGGGCATGTTCGTCCGCGTCGTCGTGCCGATGGGATCTGCCCGGCAGGCGCTGGCGGTCAAGCCGGAATCGATCCTCATGCACAACGACCATGACTTCGTGTTTGTGGCACTCGATCAGAACAAGTACCAACGGATCGACGTCACGACGGGAATCGATTCCGATCAATGGGTGGAGATTACCGGCGGTCTCGAGCCAGGTCAGGAAGTAGTCGAAGACGGCGCCTTTCTGTTGAAGTCGGAGTTGCTGCTCGAAGGGGAAGAGGAATGAGGAGAGATGTCCCCCTCGTTCTTCGCCCGCGATTCTGTGTCAGCAATTCACTTTCGAGCTAGCTTATGCTCACTCAACTGATTGAAATCTCGCTGAACAACCGCTTTCTGGTGCTGATTCTGGTCGGGCTGATGGCAGCTGCCGGTCTCTACGCAGCGCTGCATCTGCCGATCGATGCGGTCCCGGACATGACGAACGTCCAAGTCCAGATCGTCACCGATGCCGGCTCCCTCTCGCCTGTCGAGGTCGAGCGGTACGTGACGTATCCCGTCGAGAATGTGATGGGGGGGCTGCCCAATGTCGAGGAGATGAGAAGTGTCTCCAAATTCGGGATCTCGGTAGTGACCGTGGTCTTCGAGGAGGGGACGAACATTTACTGGGCTCGGCAGCTGGTGAGTGAGCGACTGGGCGATGCTGCGGACAACATCCCACCGGGGTACGGAACGCCCGCACTCGGTCCATTAACGACGGCCCTCGGCGAAATCCTGCAGTTCGAGGTGCGGAGCGAGACGCTTTCGCCCATGGCGCTGCGGACGCTGCTCGAATGGGACATCGCCCCGCGATTGCGAGAGGTCGCGGGCGTGACCGAGATCAACACGCACGGCGGGTATTACAAGACGTTTGAGGTACAACCGGACCCTGACCGTTTGACCAGTTACGGTATCTCGCTGGAGATGCTGTTTGATCGCATCGAGAGTAACAACGCGACCGCGGGTGGTGGGTACGTTGTTCATCATGGAGAGCAGCGATTCATCCGCGGCGTCGCCCTGCTCAAGTCGATCGAAGACATCGAATCGGTCGTTGTCCGTCGGGAAGCGGACGGCACTCCCATCCTCGTTAGTGACATCGCCACTGTCGCCATCGCTCCCATGACCCGCCAGGGGGCGGTCACCCGTGACGGTCGGGGTGAAGCGGTCACCGGTCTCGTCATGATGCTGATCGGTCAGAACTCTCGTGAAGTCGTCGAAGCCAGCAAGCAGCGGTTGAAAGAGATTGAGGAGACGCTTCCTGAAGGTGTCTGGCTGGAAGTGACGTACGATCGGGCTGCCCTGATCGGCCGGACCTTGAAGACCGTGCTGACGAACCTCACCGAGGGGGGCATGCTGGTCATCATTGTGTTGCTGTTGATGCTGGGCAGTCTGCGGGCAGGCATCGTTGTGGCCCTGGCGATTCCGCTTTCGATGCTGTTCGCCACCAACGTGATGGCCATGACTGGAGTGACGGCCAGTCTGATGAGTCTCGGAGCAATCGATTTCGGGCTGATTGTCGACAGTTCGGTCATCATGATCGAAAACTGCATTCGCAGGCTCTCGCATGACAACGAAGGGACGTCACATATCGATGTGATTCGGGACGCTGCAGTCGAGGTTCGCAAGCCGACGATGTTTGGGGAACTCATTATCGCCGTCGTCTACGTGCCCATTCTGCTGCTGCAAGGGACCGAAGGGAAACTGTTTCAGCCGATGGCACTCACGGTGCTGTTTGCACTCGCGGGTTCGCTGGTGTTATCGCTGACGTTCATGCCAGCGCTCGCCTCCCTCGCATTGCCTAAACGCATGGACGAGAAAGAAGTCTTCTTGATTCGGTGGATCAAATGGGTCTATGAGCGTGTGGTGACACGAGCCATCCATCATCCTGTGGTGACGGTGACGGCAGCACTCACGCTCTTTGCCATCAGCATTCCTGTCGGGATGAACCTCGGTGCGGAATTCATGCCTCGGTTGGAGGAGGGGGATCTGCTGGTCGAAGCAGTTCGGTTGCCCAGTGCCACGCTCGAAGGCTCAATCGAGATGTCGACGCAAATTGAGCAGCAACTGAAAAAGTTTCCGGAAGTGAAAACCGTCTTCTGCAAGACTGGTCGACCCGAAATCGCAAACGATGTGATGGGCGTGCATCAGACGGACGTCTGGGTGCTCCTCCAACCGGTGGCCAAGTGGCCGGTGCCGAAGACCCGAGATGAGCTGATCGAGGAGATGTCCGCAGTGCTGAACGAGAATGTGCCGGGGGTCGCCTTCGGATTCACTCAGCCGATTGAAATGAGAGTGGATGAACTTGTCGCGGGAGTGAAAGCCGATGTTGCGGTGCTGTTGTATGGAGATAATCTGGAGATCCTAGCCAGCAAGAGTAAGCAGATCGAGAGCGTGCTTCGGCAGATCCCCGGTGCGGTCGATGTGAAGGCGGACCTGCAGGCAAATCTGTCGACGCTGACGATTCAGACCAAACCGGATCAACTCGCGCGTTACGGCGTGGATGCCCAGACAGTCTTGAATGTCGTCTCCTCTCTGGGCGGGCATCAGGTTGGACAGATTTTCGAGGGACGTGCCAGATATCCAATTCTCGTTCGCATTCCCGCGCATTGGCGTGAGAACATCTCTCTGCTGGAGCAACTTCCTGTAGCCCACTCCGGAGGAACACCGATCCCCTTGAAAGAGTTGGCCGACATCCAACTCGAAGAAACACCTCCGACGATCGAGCATGAGGCAAGCCGGCGGCGAACATTCATCTCGGCCAATGTGCGCGGTCGGGATGTGGCATCATTCGTGGCCGAAGCCCAACGAACGGTCGCAGAACAGGTTGATTTCCCCGATGGTTATGAGGTCCGTTGGGGAGGGGACTTCGAGAACCTGCAATCGGCCAGCAAACGCCTGGCGATCATCACACCGATTGTGCTGTTGGTCATTTTCCTGTTATTGCACACGAGCCTTGGTTCCGTCCGACTCGCGTTACTGATTTTCCTGGCCGTCCCCATGGCCGCGTCAGGAGGCATCATTGCCTTGGCCCTGCGTGAGATGCCGTTCAGTATTTCTGCCGGAGTGGGATTCATTGCACTCTTTGGTGTGGCCGTGTTAAACGGTCTGGTCTGGGTGAGTGCCGCTGAGCATCTGAGACACGGTGGAATGCCATTAAGAGACGTCAGTCATGAAACGGCTCTCGTCCGGTTGCGTCCCGTGTTGATGACGGCCATGGTTGCCAGTCTGGGATTCCTGCCGATGGCCATGTCGACAACCGACGGAGCGGAGATGCAACGACCGTTGGCGACGGTCGTCATCGGCGGGCTGGTCACGTCAACTCTCCTGACGTCACTCGTCATACCGTGCATCTATCCCTGGTTTGCACGCGGCCTCAGTCGAATCCACGTGACACATCATGAAGATACGGCTGAAGTTCCTTAATCATTTGATGAAGGTGCTGACGTCGATCCCCAATGCACGCAGCTTACTGCGGAGAGTCACTCGCGAGATGCCAAGAATGCGCGCGGCTTGCAGTTGATTGCCGCGAGTGTGCTCCAGCACTTGGCAGAACAGCTGACGTTCCGCGAGCGAGATCGCCTCCGCGTAGAGATTTGTCGAGTCCTCTCTGAGTCGGTCCGTGATGAACTCTTGAGTGAGCAATCTTTCATTGACGACCGAGGAGGCGGATGCGTCCGTGTGCGAAATCAATGGGGGGAGAAACTCCGGGAGCAGGACGGAACCCCTTGCCCGCAACAGCGACTGTTTGATCACGCTTTCTAGCTCTCGCACGTTCCCGGGCCATGCATACGCAGTGAGTAGTTTGAGCGTCTCCGGGGCGACAGTGGTCACTTCTTTCCCGAACTCCGCCCCGTACCTTCGCAGAAAGTGTTCCGTCAACAGGCCGATGTCTCCGTTACGTGACCGCAGGGGAGGTAACTCGATCGTGACGACACTCAGCCGAAAGTAGAGATCCGCCCGGAACAAACCTTCCGATACGAGTTGTTTCAGATCGTGGTTCGTCGCTGCAATGATGCGGACATCGACTGTCGTGGAGGTGTTGCTGCCGACCCGTTCAAATGTCTGATCCTGGAGGACTCTCAGCAACTTTGCTTGCGTTAGCGGGGACATGTCGCCGACCTCGTCCAGAAACAAGGTTCCCCCATCCGCCTGCTCCAGTTTTCCGATTCGCTGTCGATCCGCGCCCGTGAACGATCCTCGCTCATGGCCGAAGATTTCACTCTCAAGCAGCGTGTCAGGAATCGCTGCACAGTTGATCGCCTGGAAGGGGCCGTTCGCCCGCGCGCTGTGGTGATAGATCGCCTGGGCCACGATTTCCTTCCCCGTGCCACTCTCTCCGAGGAGTAGTACGGTGATGTTCTGCGGAGCCACCCGGCCAATCGCCTGATAGACCTCCATCATGGCTGCACACCGACCGACAATCGTGTCTTCACGAGAGCCGCTGACATCATCTGATCCAGGAACGACCGGCTGCACGCGAATCATCCGGCTCAGCTGGAATGCCTTGTCAAGGACCTCACGCAGTTGGTCCAACTCCAGCGGTTTGAAGAGGTAGTCATAGGCGCCCAACTTGGTCGCCTGGATGGCGGTTTCGACAGTGCCGTGCCCGGTGATAAAAATGACTGGAGTTCGTGGGTCCAGAGAGTGGAGCTGCTCAAAGCATTCCAAACCCGATTTATCGGGCAGGCGCAAGTCCAGAACGACGACGTCGGGCCGTTCGGTTGCGAAAATCGCTTCGCCCTCCGCAGCTGTCTGAGCCGTCAGCAGGTTGATCTCTTCGTTCGCAAAAGCACGTTCAAACGCGTGCAGAATGGCCGACTCGTCGTCGATGACCAGCAGTTTTTGCATCAGCGTTCCTCCTGTACGAAGGCGTCAGGATTCAGCGGCAGTCGCAGTTCAAAGCGCGCCCCGCCCTCGGCCAGATTTTCACCAGTGAGCTGCCCGTGATGATCTTCTGCGATCCGACGACAGATGCCGAGTCCAAGTCCGACTCCGTCAGGCTTTGTTGTCACAAACGGTGAAAACAGATGATCGAGCACTTCTGAGGAGATCCCAGGACCCGTGTCCGAGACGGCGATAATTGCGCTCCCGTCGTCGCGAGCTATTTCAAAACTCAAACGCCCGGTCTCCGGCATCGCATCCAGTGCATTCAAGCTGAGGTTGAGCAGCAACTGCTGGATGTGGCTGCGATCGGCCACGACTTCAACATCGCCGTCCGGTGTCAGCACTTCCGTCTCGATGTGCTGAGCCGAGCAACGGCCCTCGATGAGGCGTTGTGTCTGTTCCACAACCTTCCGCAAAGACACCGGTCCAAACTCTGCGGGAGCAGGACGACCGTAGTCCAACAGCGAGTTGACGGACCGCTCCATCCTGCGGATCTCCTGTTCGACAAGTTCCAGATCCTTCGAGGGCAATCCATTCTGTCGAAAGACGTCGCGATTCACCTGGATCAGCATCTTGATTGAGGTGAGAGGATTGCGGATCTCATGGGCTACGCCGGTTGCCAGCTGAGCGAGGGTGGCCATCTGTTGTGAACGAAGTGCCTCCCGGTCTCGAATGGCTGCGACACGCTCATCCTCAGCTCGCCGAGCGGCTGTCAAATCTCGAATGATCACCACATGCGAAGAACCGGACCGCGATGGGAGTTCACTGACAGAAATCGCAATCGGAAACGTCGTGGAGTCATGTCGAACCCCCGTGAGTTCGAGAAACGGCGTAGGCTCATTGACGTACTCCGGGATGAGCGACTGAACCGGTCGGCCAAGGATCTCTGTTGTGGCCACTTGAAAAAGCTTAGACGCTGCACGGTTGAATGAGACAATCAGGTTGTCCTGATCGACTGTAACGACCCCCTCGCCTGCGTTGGCCACAATGGTCTCGGAGCGGGCATGTTCGCTGAGCGCGATCCGGCGTAGCGGACGAACGATGATCCACCACAGGACTGGAGCGCTGATCGCCGTCAAAAGCAGGGCATCGAGTATGGCCCGATAACTTTCCCCCAGAGATGTGGGTACAATTGATGGAAGCAGGAGCATCACACCGACTTCGACCGCGAACACCACAAGTAGCATCACCCCCAGAATGCGTGTGGGTGATTTTAATATCTTCGAGAGTGCTGTGACTCGGACCGACATGAGATACGGATTCGTCGCCATGAGGAATTCGGCTCGGACGACAGCGATCGTCTGAGACTCCCGAGCTCGCGTCATTGACATGATGGTGATTCCGAACGGCGGAGGGGAGTCAGACCATCAAAAAATGGCAGACGGTTGTCCACGAGCAACAGCATCTCTACTCGGCGGGCCAACCGAGTACGGCTCGATGCTCAGCTTTCAACCATCTGCCAAGGTCACAGGAAGAACGATTCAGATTACCACTGGCAAAACTCGTGCCACCGTGAGCAGAGTGGCTTGTATCGAATAACTTCCTCAAATCAACGAGTTGACAGAGCTGTCGTCTCAACCTGCTGTTTTGATTGACCTTGTGGGGGGGACAGATACTTTCCATTTTCTGGCCATTTTCTGTCCACGGCTGTCTGGGTAAACTACTCCCCTATCATCAGAGACAGACTGGAATATCGCTTCGACCATCGTCCCCCGACGCCTCATAACCAAGTTGCACGTGGCACGCATGAAGCGGATGAGATAGGCTCATCTCTTGATTCCTTGGCCTTGATCCGCTGAAAGGCTCGCAGTCGCAGAAGACACTGACCGTTGGACTTGAGGATTCTCTCATGAGTTGGGCGTCTGGGTTGTCATATTTGCGAAATCATGTCCTCCTGGCGATGGTGTCTTCTCTGATTTTATTGACTCCAAGCCTGGCAGATGACGCCGACCTCTCAGCAAGATTTTCCCGTCCACCCTTCGAGGTGCTGTCAACGACTCAACGAGTCAAGGTCGAGCAGTCGATTCAGCAGGGGCTTGACTACCTCGGCACCCAGCAGCAGACCGACGGATCATTCCTGTCGCGCGACACTGGTCAGCCCGGCATCACGGGTTTGTGTGTGATGGCCTTTCTGTCGAAGGGAGAAACCCCCGGCGAGGGTCCGGAGGGCAAACGGCTCAGCCGGGCAATCGACTTTGTATTGAGCTGCCAGCGCGAAGACGGACTCCTCTCTTTAGTCGCACCGGAACCGAGCCATGTTCATGATGGTGCTTCCCATGCCTGCAACTACAACAACGCCATCGCAGGGCTCATGCTCAGCGAAGCCTACGGGATGTGCAGTGATGAGCAGAACGCACGTATCCGGACTGCCATCGAGTCTGCACTGGCCTTTATGCGCGAGCAGCAACTGAAGCCCAAGCGGCAAGCTGCGGATCGTGGTGGTGTCCGATACATGCATCAGCGATTGTATGTCGATGCGGACCTGTCCGTGACATCGTGGCAGATCATGTTCATGCGATCGGCGCTCAACGCGGGCTTCGATGTTCCACAGGAGTATGTCGATGACGCCACGGCTTTCGTGAAGGGGTGCTACAGCGACAAGTGGGGAGCGTTCGTGTACGGACACTCGTCGTTCGACGGGGTCCCGACACGAGGCGTGGCAGGTGGAGGGGTTGTCTGTCTGTCACTCAGCGGTCAGCACAACAGCGAGATGGCTCAGCAGACCGGTCGATGGATCCTCAATCAATCTTTTGACCGTTACAACAGCGGAGCAGGGCCGTATCATTACGGAGCTTATTACGCCAGCCAGGCGATGTTCCAACTGGGCGGTGACTACTGGGAAGAGTTCTACCCGGCGTTTGTCGACTCGCTGACCCGCTTTCAACGGAACGATGGCTCATGGGACATCGAACGCGACGTCAACGGCGATACCTTTGGTCACTGCTACACAACGGCCCTGTGCGTGCTCGCGTTGACGCCCCCGTATCAGCTGCTGCCGATCTATCAGCGTTGACATTGCGGTCTCTGCTTCGATCGTTGATCTCGAAACGATACGATGCGCAGCAAGCGATTTAATGTATATACCGCCCATCAGTGCAACGAGGAAAGACGCGTCATGTCAAAAGTCCACGGGGGAAAGCTGGCCGCACGTGCGCTCAAGAATGCTGGCGTCGAATGCATCTTCACCCTGTGTGGTGGGCATGTCATGCCCATCTATGACGGCTGCCTGGACGAGGACATTCGCATCGTCGATGTGAGGCATGAGCAGGCGACGACGCATGCGGCTGATGCCTGGGCACGTGTGAATCCCGGAAAGATCGGGGTCGCCGTCGTCACGGCAGGTCCGGGGGTGACGGATTGCGTGACTGGTGTCGCGAACGCGTGGCGGGCCAACTCGCCCATCCTGGTTCTCGGCGGACAGGGGCCGCTTTCCAACCTGCGACGCGGGTCGCTGCAGGAGATGGACCATGTCAGCCTGATGAAGCCCATCACCAAATGGGTCGATGCGTGTTTCGACACGGCACGCATCGGCGAATACATCGAGACCGGGATCAAGCACGCCATCTCCGGATCGCCGGGACCTGCGTATCTGGAGATCCCGATGGATGTGCTGATGAACGTTACCGACGTGTCTGCACTGAACGATCGCCCGATCTCGACGGTCCCCCCCGCCATCTCTCCGGACAAAGCGTCCGCACTCGAAGCTTTGGAAGTTCTCAAGTCGGCCAAACGTCCGATGCTGATGGCCGGAACGAGTGTCAAATGGTCAAACGCTCAACAACAGCTCAACGAGTTTCTCGAATTGACGAACATCCCCGCATACGCCAACGGCATGGGGCGCGGCACCATCCCTCGCGGGTCGAAACACCTGTTCAACCGGACCCGGCGTGCGGCCACTTCCGAATGCGACGTCATGATCTTGGCGGGTACGGTCCTCGACTTTCGCATGGGCTTCGGCCAGAACATCCCTCCGTCGACGAAAATCATTCAGATCGACATGGACTACACGCTCATCGGTCACAATCGACCTGCGGACGTTGCTCTCGTTGGCAACCTCGCCTGCAGTTTTGCGTTGCTGAACGAGACGATGCAGCGGGAAGGCATCTCACTCGATTTCAGTGAATTCGCAGACAAACTTAGAGCGGGAGAATCTGCAGCTGAGGCGGAACTGGTGGATCGTTATTCGTCAGACGAAACGCCCATCGACGCTCTGCGACTCTGCAAGGAGATCGCGGATGCTGTGACCGATGACATGATCGTGATCGGAGACGGAGGCGACATCGTCGCACAGGCGGCGAAGGTGGTGCCCATCCCTCGCAATGGATACTGGATGGACCCCGGTCCGCTTGGCACTCTGGGCGTGGGGATGCCGTTCGCCATCGCTGCTCAAATTGCTCACCCGGACAAACGTGTAATGATCATCTACGGAGATGGCAGCTTCGGCCTCAATGGATTCGAATATGACACGGCTGTTCGCTTCAATCTGCCCATCGTCGGGATCGTCGGCAACGATGCAGCGTGGGGCCAGATGATGCGACCACAGGCACACTTCTTCGGCAAGGAACGCATGGTCGCCACACAACTGGCGCACACCCGCTATGACAAGATTGTCGAGGCAATGGGAGGGCACGGTGAACATGTCACACAGCCGCAAGACATCAGCTCTGCAATCAAACGTGCCTTCGACAGCGGCAAACCGGCATGTGTCAACGTCGAGATCAAGCAGGACCTGCAATACGCGGGCGGCGCTTACATCTGACAGAGAAGGTCGGGTTGTCGTGAAGCCTGCGTTTTGTCACCAGTTAGATTACAGCGACTGCTCTTCGCCGATGATCATCAGGCGTTCGATCTCGGTATTTTGAAAACCGACTGCCATCGGCTGCCGGGTGCCGGGGAGCGTGACGACGTCGTACAGCTCGGTTACGAGTGAACCGTCCAGTCGCAGCGAATGGGCGATTGCTCCCGTGTTGAGGTCGATCACGTGCAAGCCGCAACGGGCATCGGCCTGCTTCTCCGCCAGACGTTCGTCGAGAGCCAGCCCATGAAAGCTGACGTGACGCGGTTTGGAGAGCGTGGCGATCGCGTAATTCCCCTGGAAGGCCAGCCCGCGCAGATAACCGGGACAAAACGCGACCGGCTCGAACTTCCCGGTTTCGACATCGACCCAGCCGAACTCGCCGGTCCCCGAGTTGTGCAGCCACAAACGATCCCGATACCAGCGGGGCGAATGAGGCATCGACAGACCACGAGCAATCACCTCGTTCTGCTGGACGTCGACAACGCAACCACCGTCCCGTCTCCGGTCGCGCCAACCGTCGTTGACGTCCGACTCTGAAACCGCCGTCACATAGGCCGGTTCGCCGTCCTTCATCGCCAGTCCATTGAGATGACAACGGTCCTCCGGTACGAGGGCCGAGAGGAAAGGAGGCTTCCACAACGGGATGAAATTGGAGTTCTCCGAGATCGTCGCCAGACAGCCGAACACGGTGTTCACGAAGACGAGCCGCCCATTCTTGTCAACGGCCATGTCGTGCACGTCGAGATGGCCCGTGGTGTAGCCCACCCGCGGGATATATGCGAAGTCATAACCCCGATTGACCCATGCGGGGATGGCCGAGTCAGGATTCCCGGGATCGGGAGCCTGATGCGGAATTGCCTGCGTTGTCGAGCGTTCGAGCCGCCAGATCTGATACCGCGAACTCAGCCAGATCGACTGTGCATCTGGAGCGGCCCACATCCCCATGCAGTGCTTGAACGTCCGCTCAAACAGCGACAGGCTGCGGTCCGCCTTACAACCGACGAAGAACACTTTTCCGGTCTGATAGGTCGTGAATGCCAGACTCAGCCGTTGCTCAACCATCCACTCCGTGAAGTACCGCGAGGCCATCGCGTTCAGCCACGGTTTGTCAGCTGTCTGTGTTGAAGTGACTTGCGTCGAGATGGGAGGTGAGGGTTGATCAGTCATGATGAGCACTCGTCACTCGGCTTGGGCGGAAGTCAGGGATGATCGATGGATGTTTGAGGCAGGGATGAAGACTCCTGATATCAATGCCGATGTGCTGACGGATTGCAAGGCTCACACGAACCATCAAGTCAGTTGCTTGTGAAAACGGGAGAGGCTGATCGTAAAGATGACCATTGTGCAGATGAGCAGGCCGGTGATGTGGGGCACCAGATCAGCGATGCCGGCTCCACGCAGCACCACGCCCCGCAGGATCTCCAGGAAGTAGGTCACCGGGATCGCAAACGTCACGGTGTAGATGGGCAAAGGCATCTCACTCCGGGGAAACATGAAGCCGGAGAGCAGGACCGACGGCAACATGATCAGGAAGGCGAATTGAATGGCTGCCAGTTGTGTCTTCGCCAATGTGGAAACCAGCAACCCCAACCCCAATCCGCACAGCAGAAACAGGAGTGAAAGCGTGAGGAGTTGCAACAGGTCCCCCTGGATGGGCACCTTGAACACGTACACCATCACGGTCAGCACGATGAGCACTTCCAGAAAGCCAATGACTGCGTAAGGCATCAGCTTGCCTAACAGCAGCCCGGCCCGGCTGACCGGAGTGACGAACAACTGTTCGAGCGTCCCCAGCTCACGTTCGCGCACAATGGCGAACGATGTCAGGAACAGCGTCACCAGTTGCAGGATGATGCCGACCAGTCCCGGCACGAAGAAATGCGAGCTTTCGAGATTCGGGTTGTACAGCAGTCGAGGACGCATCTCGATCGGAATGGCCACCGCTCCCTCTGCGTTTCGAGCGGGAACGGCTGGCAGGGCTTCCACGAATGCACGCGTGCGACGCAGGGACAGATTGATCCCCAGCAGGTTTGTTGTGTTGAGAGCTGCGGTGGCGGATTGCGAGTCGCTCCCGTCGATCAGCACCTGCACCTGGGCCTGTTCCTGATGTAATAAACGTTCGCTGTAGTCGGGTGGAATGCGCAGGCCCACCTTCGCTTGTCCGGACGTCATGGCCTGCCGGAATGATTCTTCATCGGTCACTCGACCGATGATGTGAAACGTACGTGTGTTCTGAAATGCCTCGCGGAGGTCCCGGGCCTCCTGACGCCCATCCAGGTCATAGACAATTGTCGGGATGTTTTCGATCTCGGTGTTGATGGCATACCCGAAGATGAGTGTCTGCATCACGGGCACCACCAGCATGAAGAACAGCGTCGAAGGTTGCCTGCGTATGTGAGAGAACTCCTTTAGCAGGATGGCCATCAATCCGAAGAACGCCGAGGGGGACGCTGTCGTTTTCGGAGCGGTTTCCTGATCTGTTTGAGTCACTGAGACCGGCGCTGGGGCGTTCTTCGTCTGAGAAGCGGCCACTGGAGGAGAAGGGACTTCCCTCGATGATTCGGCGTTGTGAGTTGTCCCGACGTGGCGGTCATGATCTGTTTGCGATCGCGTCATCGTGACGAAGACGTCTTCCAGCGAAGGAGCGATCGGCCGCACCTCCGTCGTCGGGTCTGCTGTGACTGCTTTCAATCCCTGTTCATCGAGCGAATCGCGAACGAGGGCATGGATCGCATCGCCAAAGAACGTTGCATCGACGATGTTTTCGTTCCTGCGTAGCCGGGCCAGTTGCTCGGTCGGATGTTCAACCGTCAGTTCCCATCGCTTCGTTCCGGGTGGCGTGACATTCTCCAGTTGCTTCAATTCGTCAGGTGGTCCGCAGACGATGAGGCGTGACGAATGCAGGTAGCCGATCTCGCTGCAACGTTCCGCCTCATCCATATAGTGCGTGGTGACGAGCTGCGTCACTCCCTCGCCGGCCAGCTGGAAGAGCAGGTCCCACAGGTCACGGCGTGCGACCGGGTCGATCCCTGCGGTCGGCTCGTCGAGGAACAGCATCTGCGGTTCATGGATCAGCGCACACGCCAATGCGAGTCGCTGCTTCCATCCCCCGGAAAGCGTCCCCGCCAGCTGATCGAGCCGGTCTCCCAGCGATGTGAGGTCCAACACATCCTGCGTGCGCTGTGCGAGGCGTTCGGGCGAGAGGCCATAGATACGGCCATAGAATTGGATGTTCTCGATGACGCTTAAGTCGCTGTAGAGGCTGAAGCTCTGCGACATGTAACCGATGTGCCGCTTGATCTCCTCCGCGTGCGTCGAGACGTCCCACCCGAGCACTCGGGCCGTTCCCGAGGTTGGCGGAAGCACGCCGCACAACATGCGGATGATCGTCGACTTGCCGCTCCCGTTCGGTCCGAGCAGCCCGAAGATGGCTCCCTTCTGAATCTGGAACGACACGTCGTTGACCGCGATGTAGTCTCCGAAGTGGCGAGTGAGATTCTGGACATCGATGACCGGCTCGGTCATGGCGTCCCCTCCAGCCAGACGTCAGCCGACATGCCGGGTCGCAGCCGATCATGTCCATCAAGGAGCGTCACCTTGATCCGGAAGACCTGCTTGGACCGCTCTTCGGGCGTCTGGACATTCCCAGGCGTGAACTCCGCCTGACGTGAGATGAACGTGATCTCGCCGGTGAACGAATCGGACGGATAACTGTCGACGGTGACTTTGAGCTTCTGTCCGATGGAGATGTCGAGCTCGTTCTCTGGCACGTAAGCTCGCACCCACAGGTTTGTCATGTCGACCAGTGAGACCACCGGTGCATTTGCAGAAACGAGATCGCCGGGTTGCAGGTCGAGGGCATCGACGACACCCGCAGTCGGCGACTGGACCTTCAACTCTCCAATTTGTGTATCGATCGCATCCAGAGCACTCTGGGCAGCCTGAACTGCGGCTGCGGCTTCTGCGATCTCTTCCTCACGATAGCCATTCTGCATGAGTTGCCACGCCTCGTTGGCCTCCCGAACTCGTGCCTCTGCAATGGCGATTTCTTCCTCGCGCGTCCCCTCTTCGAGAAGTTCCAGCTGTTCGCGTCGAGCCGTCACCCGTTCGGTCGCTGCCTGCCGCTCCTTCCGCGCGCGATCAAGTGCCTCCTGAGTCGCAGCTCCCTGTTTCTGCAGGTTGGTCGTACGTCCGTAGTTCTCTTCCGCCAGATCGAGTTCTGCGATCACCAGATTCAACTCGGCTCGAGCTGTCTCCAGCTCCTGTTCACGAGGTCCGTTTTGAAGCATCAGCAGGTTCGCGCGTGACTGCTCATCTCTCGCTTTCGCCTGAGCAATCTCCTCCGGCCGATATCCGCTGGTCAGCTTCTCATGAGCCGTCTGTCGCTGCTTCAAGACAGCCTCCGCCTGAGCCCGCCGCTGGAGGAGGTCGAAAGGCTCCAGCTCGACGAGCACATCCCCCGCTGCGACCGACTGCCCCTCGACAACCAGGACCTTGTGGATTCGCCCGCCGACCCGCGATCCCAGCCGAATCTCATCCGCTTCGATGAAGCCCGAAACCGTCCGCGGCCCCGGATGCAGTTGGCTGTACCACAAACTCCCAATGAGCACAGCGGCCACAATTGCAAATCCAATTGCCCGTTGAATCATCAACATCCTCACGACGAGACAGAAATGGGCGAACGACCGTCTTTCCCTCCGATGACGAGACGTAAAAGATATCGTCTCATCGCCCAACTTGACAGCGGCGACCTCTGACCTGCGAATTTGAAAAAAATCTCAAATTGCCTGTAAGGATATGCGTTCCCGTTCGTATTGGTGGTTGACCGAACGGTATTCGCCGGTTGATTAGAGACACGCAGGCATGCCTGCGTGTCTCCTCCGAAGACTTGTGGCTGCTCTGCCTGCCGACGCGGCGAAGGCAGAGTCACGATCGCGATCACCCCGACAAGTCCCGGCCCTGGCCGCGCCGCCTGATCACCGTCCCCGTTCGTCACCCGGACTGGCCGGTCCACTCTTTACGGACCATCGGAAATATCATTTGATACGATCAGAACAGCACCCGCAAAATTCGCCATCACGCTCAGCGTGATGAACGGATGAAGTACCGATAGGCGAAAAGTGCAGAATCGTCCGAACGACTGCGTCATCACGACGGAGCGGGACGACCACTTTCTTTGCGACCGACATCAGCGTACAAGCAACCTTCCCAAACGTGCCACGGAATTGACCGGGCAAGAAAGGCAGGGACAGGGCTGGAGCGTCGTCTCGGACCCACCGATGCAGTGACACGTCGCACGGTCACTGACCGGTCCCCGTCAGGCTTAAGGATGCACGATTTCACTCTTCTGCAATCCACGAGTGCCACTATGCATGATAAAAACGCGGTCCGAATCCATCCTGTTTTGTAGTGACTCCAGCACCTCGGGACGTAGACTGGAATCACCATTCTCGATCTTTGTTTTCAGTCGATCAAGCTGCGCTTGCAACATTGCACGTGCATCTTCCAGTGACTGCTCGGACGGCTTCCATCGCACGAAGACCTGATACGGGCCCTCCAGCACCTGGGGAATCTTTCCGTTTAGAACCCCTCGGATCTGCAGCACGTTCGACTCATGTTCGATTGAGATCACACCATTCTGTAATGTGCCGATCGGCTTCGAACCCGTGAACTCGGTCAGAGAAAAATCCACAACCGCCACCCCGGGGATATTTACGTAGCAAAGGGAGAACCCGTCAGTCGACATTCCGATCGATCCGATGTAATCCTGATCGTTGAGAATCACAGCAGACTGATTGAATGTCCATCCGTCGAACCCCAAATCATCGGCACGAAATCTCTTTGGCTGGGGGATTTCAATGAGTCGAGGAATGATCGTCAAACGATATACTCGCCCGTCAGGATCTTTGGCAATCTCAAACACGTGAGGCTGAAGATCGGTCATATTCAGCTGCTGACTGAGATTCTCCAACTCTCGTTCGTCCGTTCCGATAACTTCCTTGACTGATAAGTCTGCCAGAAATCGCCGGTCTTGCACGCGGCAACTGACCTTGATCGAATATGTCTGCTCTCCCTGCCGAGTGATCAGTTTTAAGGATCCACCCGGACCAACTCCCCCGGAACTCTTGCGCTCAAAAGTGAGCAGCGTGTCTTCAGGGTGTAAAGAATCCGTCGAGATATCTGCGTAGAAGTAGCGGCTGTCAGATGTCTTCGAATCGACACTTTGCCCGAAGCAATCCGGAACGCTCGCCATGATTTGTGCGAAGACGCATGCACATGCGAACGAAATCATGCGATGACCAATCATAGATCAGACTCCTTATAGACGTACTGCATTTCTGTACTCAGCGGACCCACGCCGCAGAGATAAGTTGTTGAAACCGAAGCAGCCAACTCCGATGTTCCTGTTGGAAACGTGTCGAGGGGGTTCATTTTTGGAGAAGCAATCGTGTCGCCAGGACCATTGAACGCCAATGGCTGTTTGTCTGCTCTCGCTGCGTTGGTGTCACTTGGTCTCGACCCCAACGCCACCCACGTGCTGACCAGCAGCAGAATGCATGTGGCCACGATCAACGGAATCGGCACAGCGACTGATCGCCTCCACCAAGGCATCATTGAAAGTTGAGTTGCTCGGACCTTAAACAACTCTGAATCAATACTTGCCCGGTAACTCGCTCGCGCCTCCGGAGGCGACCGGATCTGCCTCAGAACAGAAAGTGACTCCGAGATCTCAATCTGGTCATCGCTCGTTTTGGTGAACTCGTCTTTACTCATGTTTTGCACTCCGAATCGGAAAGAATCATCTTAAGTTTGGCAATGCCCCGATGGATGTGACTCTTCACGGTCCCTACTGGCAGTGCCATCGCCGAGGCGACTTCGTTGACCGAAAGTTCTTCAACGAAACGCAGGATCAGGATGTCACGCAGAGGGCTGTCGAATTGACTGATCACCTCAAGAATTCGCTCCAACTGTTCTCGGTCAGCGAGTTGGTGCTCTGGTGATGGCTGAGGATCAGACACACTTTTCACCAACTCAACGTTGCACCGAGAAATGCTTGGCTGCCGCCAGTAGCGAAATCGCACATGTCGGGCGATCGAGAATACAAATGCCCGAAGCTGATCATCATGGCCCTTCATCTTGGGAAGAGCACAAATCAACTGGGCAAAGGTCTCTGCTGTCTGCTCCTGTGCCAGATGGTAGTCTCGATGATCACAGACAAAGAATCTGAATAATGGATCTTCGAATTGCTCAATGAGCAACTCGCATGCATCAGGCTCACCTTTTCGAAGCCGGCTCAGAAAGGATTCTTGGTCCGACATCAGATACAGTCCAGAAAACAACGCGAGGTTGGATCTTCAAACGGTCATAAGGCATGGATTCAGCAGAGATCTATCCAAGGAGTGCCAAGACGCTGATTTAGGTTGCAAATATTCGTCGGTTTTCGATGGTTTGAGGCAGAAAGTGAAGTAGGGTGGGTTTTGCTCATCGGTCCTCGAACTGTCTCTTCGGGAGGTGCACTTGGTCGCCGATTGGTGGGCACAGTAGAGTAGGGTGCATGAAACGAAGTGGAATGCACCGGAGGTTGTGGTACATTTCGCGTTGCTTCATGCACCCTACCTGGCTGACGGAAACGTCTTAACTCACAAACGATCATGAAGACCACCAAAGAACACGATGCTCGGATTGCCAACATGACGTTTGCCTCTGTTTACCCACACTACGTGACAAAGGTTCAAAAGAAGGGGCGAACAGAGAAAGAACTGCAACAAGTCATCACGTGGCTGACTGGATTTGAATCGAGCGACTTGAAGCGGCTCATCAAGAGCAAAGCAACTTTCGAACAATTCTTCGCTGGGGCGACGCTCAACCCACATGCAAGTCTGATTACCGGCACAATCTGTGGCTATCGGATTGAAGAGATCGAGACGCCATTGACAAGAAAAACACGATACCTCGACAAATTGGTCGATGAACTGGCCAAGGGGCGGAAGATGGAAAAGATACTGAGGGCCCCGTAGAGCGAGAACAGGCGGATCACAATGCGGTGCGCGGGAGCCGCCGCCGATGTGGGTTTTAAAATCATGGTGATCTGGCCGCGGCTCCGTTACCGCCGTCGATGTCCGACTCCGAAATGGATGAGCGAAGCAAGGTGCATGAAATGAGGTGGAATGCACTGGAGGTTGACGGAATTCGGCGTCTCTGGAGCTGGGAGAAATTGTGATGAATTCCGGACACCTTTGGGATCGTCGGTTTGTCTGGTTGAACGAGCGTGCAAAGTGGCATTTCCTCATCGGTGTCCTCGTCGCATCAGCTATGACAGTGACGTTGGGTCACGCGAAGCAAGGCCCTGGTGCGGATGACACTCCGACGTTGCCTCAGTTGAAGGCCTTTGACGATTTGATGTTCGAGTTTCGACAGCGGGAGGCCTTCCCCGGTGGGGCACTCGCGATCTTGAAGGATGGGAGACTCGTCTACGCGCGAGGGTTTGGATACGGCGATGATCGTGAGCAGATGCCCGTGCGGGCGACCTCACTGTTTCGCATCGCCAGCATCAGTAAACCATTGACGGCGGTTGCTGTTCTCAAGCTTTCCGAACAGGGACGAGTCGACTTGAATGCTCCGGTCCTCAAGCTGTTAGATATCCGCCCCGTGACGACACCAGCCTCGGCTCCGGACCCACGGATTGAGCAAATCACTCCGCTGCATCTGCTTCAGCACACGGCTGGATTCGACCGGAGCAAATCCTGGGATCCGATGTTGGGGCACAAGCGAGTCGCTGACGCACTTGGCACCAGCCTGCCGATCACAAGTGAGCAACTGATCGCCTACACGCTTGGCCAGCCGCTCGATTTTGATCCGGGCACCCGTTTTTCGTACTCGAACTTCGGGTATCTGATGCTGGGACATTTGATCGAGAAGATTACGGGAGAAGCGTATGAGACGTATGTGCAACAGGAGGTGCTCAAACCTTTGGGAATCACTTCCATGCGGATTGGCGGATCACTCCTGAGTGACCGGGCTGATAATGAAGTGATGTATTTCGATACTCGCGAACGTACCGGTTCTGGTGTGGTCGAAGGCGTCATTGGCCAGCAGGTCGCCCGTCCTTACGGAGTTGAGGACATGCAACTTGCAGCAGCGGGAGGTGGCTGGATCGGTTCCGCTATTGATGTCGCCAGGTTTGGCAGTGCCTTCGATGGAACACGACGATGCCCGGTGCTCAAGCCGGAGACCGTACGGTTCATGTTCATGCCGCCATCCCATCTGCGACAGAAACAGCCAAAGTTGCCAATCGATTACGAGTGCTGCGGATGGCACGTCAAACTGCTCTCCGACAATCCGCCGCGGTTCAACTATGCCAAAGGAGGCCTGATGCCCGGGGTTTCCACGCAACTCGTCTGCCGTGCTGACGGAGTCACATTCGCAGTTCTGTTCAATGCTGATACTGGTCAATCGGGGCAACATCTCGCTGCCGCCGTCGAAGGTCCTCTGCACAAGGCAGCTGACGCGATCCGTCGCTGGCCATCCGGTTCATTGCAGGTTCACGAATGAGATGCACCATACAGCCTGACGGTCTATCGGGAAGGATAGACCCTGGCCCAGTCCTGCTTCATGTCGACGACGGTCCAGCCGCGCTGGGGGGCTTCATCGAGGGCTCGGGCGAGGCGACCGATGTGTGAGTCGTGGTCGTAGGCCCATTCACGTTCTGCGTCGGTGTGATGGATGATCAGGCCGAAGCGTGGGCCGTCGCCGGAGGTGGTCCACTCCAGCATCTGGAAGTCTCCATCGGAATTGCCCGCTGCGAAGATCGGTCGACGGCCGATGTGACTTTGAATGCCGACCGGCTTGCCCTCTTTGTCGTCGATGAGATCAACCTCCGCGAGTTTGACCAGGACGGGAGTGCCATCACGGACTTCGTACTTCATTTTGAGACTGCTGCCGACGACCTGCTCGGGCGGAATGCCATAGGTCTGCTCCACCCAGGGACGCATAAACTCGATGCCGCCGCCGGAGACGATGAATGTCTTGAAGTCGTTGGCCCGAAGATAGTCGAGAAGCTCCAGCATTGGCTGATATACCATCTCGGTGTAGAGCATGCCCGTCTTGGGATGCCGGGCAGTGCTTGTCCACTCCTTCACGACCTGGTCGAATTCTCCAATTGTGAGACCAGCATGAGTGGCTGCGATCAACTCCATCAGGCCCTGTTTGCCCGAAGCCGCGACGGACTTTATGTCGCCTTTCAGCACCGACGCAAACGGTTCCTTGGTTTTCCAATCAGGATGTTGCGGCGCGAGTTGTTTGACACGGTCGAGTGCGAAAAGCAGTTGGAAATACATCGGCTGCTCGGACCAGAGCGTGCCGTCGTTGTCGAAGGTCGCGATGCGCTCGGCGGGAGGAACAAACTCGGGTGAACCTTCTTCGGTCACCTTCTCCACGAATTCGATGATCGCCGACTTGGACTCTGTGTTGTTCCACGACGGAAGTGGCTCCGCAGCGTTTGAGACCACGCTCACAGAGACTAAAAGTGTTGAGAGGATCGCGCGCATCGCCGGCTCCAAACGGGTATTCAGGTGATTCAGCACAGAACAAAGCACGAGGCACTTCCTGTGAAGTGCCTCGTGCGGTTTCACCGATTCGAGACTTTCTATCCGGTTAAGCGAAATCCGGACTCATTTGCCTGAGACGTTCATGTTCTTAATCTGCTCCTCAAGCGATGAGAGACTCCAGTCGCCGGGGGTTTGGCTAGGCGGGAAGTCTTTCAACGTCATGAGGAAACGACTGGCGACGACTTGCATCGGTCCGAGCACATACGCGCGGTCGATCATCCAGTCGTGATAAGTGTTCGAGTTGTGCTGTGACTTCTCGAACGGATCGCGACGAAGGTTGAACAGCAACGGCATCCGCAGCTTGATGAATGGCTCGCGCCAGATCTGCAGCTGATGTGCCCGGTTCTCCAGATACATCGCCTTCCAGTCGCCCACGCGGATCGCAGCCACCTCGCCTCCATCCGTGACGTAGATGAACTCCTTGCGAGGCGACGCCTGCTGATCTTCGATGATGGTCTTGAACGTATCCGCCTTCGAGAAGTAGTCCAGCATGTTGTAGCCGTCGATGTAGTTCTTGTACTTGCGACCGTTCAACTCGACGCCAGCCTTGAGTTGATCTTTGATGTCCGGAGCACCGGCGGCAGCAGCGAAGGTCGGCAGCCAGTCTTCGTGAGCGACGATCCCGTTGAGGGTTGCCCCTGCGGGGAACTTGGCGGGCCAACGCACGAAGGCGGGCACGCGAAACGCGCCTTCCCAGCTGGAATTCTTCTCACTGCGAAACGGAGTCGTCCCTGCGTCCGGCCATGTGTTGTAGTGTGGGCCGTTATCGGTTGAATACAGGACGATCGTGTTTTCGGAGACATTCAGTTCGTCGACCAGCTTCAGCAACTCACCGACCTGCATATCGTGCTCGACCATGCCGTCGTGATATTCATCTGAGTTGGGTCCGGCAAGATTCTTGTGTTCTTCCTTCACATGGGTCCGGAAGTGCATCCGCGTCGCGTTCCACCAGCACATCCATGGCTTGCCGCTGTTGTTCTTGCGCTTGATGAAATCAGTCGCGGCAGCGAGCGTTTCCTCGTCGATTGTTTCCATTCGCTTCTTGGTCAAAGCGCCGGTGTCCTCGATCTCCTGCTTGCCACCGGGTAAAGCCTTCGACTTGATCACTCCGCGAGGACCAAACTCCTCTGTGAATGTCTTGCCGTTGGCCAGCACCATGTCTCCGGGATAGTCCCGATTCTCCGGTTCCTCCTCAGCATTGAGGTGATACAGGTTCCCCATGAACTCGTCGAAGCCGTGCATCGTCGGCAGGTGTTCGTCGAGATCGCCTTGGTGGTTCTTGCCGAACTGACCGGTGGAATAGCCTTGGGCTTTCAGAACGGTGGCAAAAGTGACGTCGCCCATCTGCCATCCCTGCGGAGCGTGGGGCATGCCGACTTTCGTCATGCCGGTTCGTACCGGGACGGACCCATTGAGAAACGCCGCCCGCCCAGCCGTGCATGACTGCTGCCCGTAATAGTCCGTAAACGAGATACCCTCCTTCGCGATGCGATCAATGTTGGGCGTCTTGTATCCCATCATGCCACGGTTGTTATGGCTGATGTTCCAGGTACCGATGTCATCCCCCCAGATGATGAGAATGTTCGGCTGCTCCTGTGCTTCTGCGACGCGAAGACCGAAGATCAGCGGAGCGCAAAACAAACCCGCGAGCAAGCAACTTGTGCGCAACATGATGTTCCCCTTGACGTGACGATGTGATTTCGTGGCGAGTGCCAGCGTTGACCGCAATCGTACGATAGACAAACCACACCCTGAAAACCACAAGCAGCAGGATGAACTCCCGGTTAATCTTGAATCTCTGGTGCGGGTTCCGAAGTCTCGACCTGTTGATCCAGAAAGCCTCGCAGTAATCCGAAGTCGAACGAGTTCATCTTGGCGACAGCAGTGAGCGGACTGGTGCCGTTGGGAACAACCCGCAGGCTCAGATCGTCCGGTTGGGGCGCAAATCGAGAGAAGGCGGAAGTGCCGAACGCGAGAACATCATTCGTCTTCTGATGACATCCGATGCAGCCGTTCACTTGGGTCAACTGTGCTCCGAGAAACTGTTCACCAGGAGCGATCCTCTCCAACGTTTGTTCTTCCTCTGAAAGCAGATGTTCCATCGAGACTTTGAACGCGGCGTGCTTCATGACGGCATTTTGACGAAAACGAGATTGACGGTCGAATGCACGTTCGCCGACGTTGAACTCGATCGACTCGATCACAGACGTGGGAGCCACCTCACCATTGGGAAGAATGGCCAGCAGCCGCGAGAGCAGAATCAGCTGCATCCCATCGGGAACCGTGGGATAGTCAAATTCGGGTTTCTTCGGCCGTCTTTTGACAGGGACTGTCTGCATGTATTGCCAGTGTTCGTGGGCATTGAATTGCTCAATGAACTTCAGGCCTTGCTCCTTCCCTTCCGGAAAGCGAACGAACAACAGTGCTTCCGATCGCTGACCGCGGACTCCCTCATGGGCCAATCCGATCCGACGGACACTTTTGTAGATGACCTGCATCCACTCACTGTCTTCGTCAAACAGATCCGGTGGCAGCGTGAGATCGTGGAGTGCAGAGATCGGCTCGTCCGGCCTGTTCAACGACTGTGCTGAGTAGTTGCTCGGAAGCTGATCGACCTCAGACTCCGTGAGCACTGTCAGATGAATGAGCGAGGCCAATCGCGCACGCACGGCTCGGTTCGCTTCCAGACTCCCTCGCCCCACATCGCGTACCTCATGTTCGTACGTTGGGTGAGACGTGTACCACTCACTCCTGATCTCCGAAGCCAGCAGGTCGAACACCCTCCACAGCCGTTGCTGCAGCAGCAGTCGCTCAAGAGGCCTCAGGTCGGTGATCAACTTCGGATCCGACAGAATCGCATCCAACCTGCCCAGCAACTCGGTATGCGGCTCCCCATGCTGAAGTGCCCGAATGTTCGTCAGAGACTCGCTTAGCAATTCCGGAGCGAAGTCAGTCAGCACCCCATTCCACAACCGATTCAACGGATGCTCATCCGACTCCCCAAAGTAACGAACAGGCTCCGCTGTCGAGCCAATGGCTCCTCCGAGTAACAAGCCGATACAGAGTGAAGCAACCATCAGTAACTGGTGACGCATCTTCTCTCTCCCCACGTGTCACGGCAATGCAGATCTCTCCAAATCAACTCTACACACGGTCGAGACCAGCTGGCAAGTTGCGGGGGAGCCCCAAAGTATTGACCGCGCTCACGCCAATGCCGGTTGCACAACTTCGCCCGCGATGTCGGTCAGCCGGTAGCGTCTGCCCTGGAACTTGTACGTCAGGCGTTCGTGGTCGATGCCGAGTTGATGCAAGATCGTGGCTTGCAGGTCGTGGGGGGTGACGGGGTTTTCGGCGACGTTGTGGGCGAACTCGTCGGAGGCTCCGTAGGTTGTGCCCGGTTTGATGCCGCCGCCTGCGAGCCAGACGGTGAAGGCGTAGGGGTGATGGTCGCGGCCCCAGCGTTCGCGGTTGTCGATCTTTCCCTGCAGGAAGGGCGTGCGGCCGAACTCGCCGCCCCAGATGATCAGCGTGTCATCGAGTAGGCCGCGCTGTTTGAGGTCGGTGACAAGGGCCGCTGAGGGGGCATCGGTGTCTTTGCACTGGATGGCGAGTTGGGTCGTGAGATTGCGGTGCTGGTCCCAGCCGGCGTGCATCAACTGGACGAAGCGGACGCCCCGCTCAGCCAGTCTGCGGGCCATCAGACAGTTGTAGGCATACGAGCCAGGACGGGTCACATCGGGACCGTACATGTCGAGGATGTGCTGTGGCTCGGTCGACAGGTCGGTCAGCTCGGGGACTGATGCCTGCATGCGGTAGGCCATCTCGTACTGAGCGATGCGGGTCGCGATCTCCGGGTCGCCGAACTCCTGCAGCTTGATCTCGTTGAGCTTGGCGAGATCATCGAGGATGCCACGCCGCACGTCACGGTTCATGCCATTGGGGTTGGAGAGATACAGCACCGGGTCTCCGACACTGCGAAACTTGACCCCCTGATATTTCGAGGGGAGAAAGCCGCTGCCCCAGTAGTAGTCGTAGAAGATCTGGCCGCAGCTGGCTTCCTTGTCGCGGGACGTCATGACCACGAAGCCGGGCAGTTCCTGCGAGTCGCTGCCCAGGCCGTAAGTCAGCCACGCGCCCATACTCGGCCGACCGGGCCGCTCGAACCCCGACATCAAGTGTGTGATTGCTGGGGCATGATTGACCTGATCGGTGTGCATCGACTTGATAAAGCACAGGTCATCCGCGATAGCCGCCGTCTGCGGGAGCAGGTCGGAGACCCACGCCCCACTCTCGCCGCGTTGCCGCAGTGGCTCCAACGGTTTGAGCACGGGTCGCTCGGTCTGCCCGGACGTCATCGTGCTCAGCCGTTTGCCCCCCTGCACTTCATCCGGGATCTGCTTGCCATGCCATTCGAGAATTTTCGGCTTGTGATCGAACAGATCGACATGCGACGGCGCCCCGTTATGTAGCAGGTAGATCACCCGCTTCGCCTTCGGAAAGTGATGCGGCATATCAGCCAGTCCACCGGTCGCCGTGGCATCAGCCTTTGCGTCATCGTTGAGCAGCGAGGCGAGCGCCATCGCACCCAGCGTGTTCACCGAACGCCCAAGCAACTGCCGGCGCGTCTGCAGGACATGTGCATCAAGAATTGGTTGCATACGATGACTCATCGGAGGGCGACTGTGTCACCCCTCTCCGCTTGAGGGAGAGGGACTGCTTCTCAAGCGAAGCGCCGAGAAGCAGGGTGAGGGGGCGGGGCACATCTCCCGGTATCGCAAGCATGACTAATCCCTCGCCGAACGACAATCCCCGGACTGCAACAGCAACGCCTCATACTCCTCAGGCGTATTCGCGTTCCGCAAGGAGTCGAGTTGTGGGTCAACGCTTCTCAACGACTGGACATCGATCTCACATGCGTTCGACGACGTCACCAGATCGAACGGGCGTCGACGGCCTTCCACAAGCAACCTCTCACACCGCTCGGAGAGTGACGTCCGATAGACGGCTGCCAAGGGGTGATGGTAGCCCTGTTCACGAGGGATCGCCAATTCGTGATCGCTCAGTTGTTCGATCACTGCTTTCACGAATGCCGGTTTGATTAACGGCACATCACACGAAGAGGCGTAGGCTGCATCCGCCAGTCTTTCGACGGTCCTGAGACCGGCAGCCAGTCCGGCCAGTGGCCCGAGTCCCTCCTGTTCATCGCGGACGATCAACACGTCCTCGGGGACTGGGGGCACCTCCTGGTCGGGGGCTGCGACTACGACAATGGGTGAGACGACTTCGCTCAGGAGACGGACGACCCGCTGGAGCATGGTCTCGTCGCCGAACGGCAGCCACGCCTTCGGCTGACCCATCCGGCTGCTCCGCCCGCCGCAAAGCACGATGCCAGCAATAGAGGGTTGAGGGTTGAGGGTTGAGAGTTGAGAGTTCAGTGACTTGGCTTCCTATGAGAAATTGGCGCTGACCTTGTGGCGCATAACTGTTATGAAACCCACCTCTTAACATTGAGCATACCCATTACTTTCAACAATCGACCCTCAACCATCAACCCTCAAATGCCTGTTCCCGTTTCACAAATGTGGACTGTTGCCAGTTACGTACTGAGCAAGAAACTGCGGGGGATCGAACGCTACCCGCTGGTGCTGATGTTGGAGCCTCTGTTCCGCTGCAATCTTGCTTGTGCGGGTTGTGGTAAGATTCAGCATCCTGTTGAAACGTTGCGGCGACACCTGACACCGCAGCAGTGCTTCGATGCGGTCGAGGAGTGCGGCGCGCCGATGGTCTCGATCCCCGGCGGCGAGCCGTTGCTGCATCCTCAGATTCACGAGATCGTCGATGGTCTGATCGCACGGAAGAAGTACATCTACCTTTGCACAAACGCCATCCTACTCAAACAACACCTCGACCGGTTCACCCCGTCCAAGTACCTCTCGTTCTCGGTTCACATAGACGGCCTGCAGGAGGAGCATGACGAGGCGGTCTGTCGTGACGGCGTGTT
>JAGQQG010000069.1 GCA_020426325.1 Planctomycetaceae bacterium
TGTCGGTTTGATTGCAATCGTGACTCTGCCGTCACCGTGTCAACGTGCAGAGCGGCCACAAACCAACGGGTGAGACACCGGGCATGCCCATGTGCCTCTAACGACCACGAAATCATTCTGTCACTCACCGATACGAACGAGATCGCGAAACCTTACAGCCAATCTTGAAAAAAAATAGAAAGCTCCCGAACATCGCCCAATCACTCGAATCAGTTAGCTTGCCCTCTCGCGCGAAGCAACATGATCCGCGGTCAGCAGGGTTGAAGTCCTGTCACAGGAACGCGACCATGAGCGGTCGTTGTCCCATCAATTCCTGGAAGAGGTGCCCCGTGTCAGACACGCCTCAAGACGAGCCCATTCTTTACGAGGCTCATCCGGCCATGTTCCGGAACAATCCGGTCTGGTTCGTCATTTGCGTCTTGTTGAGTTTTGTCGTTGTCGGACTGATCCTGCTGCTCATCTGGTATTTGCAGACACGAGCGACAACCCTGATCGTGACGAACGAGCAGACGACGTTGCGAAAAGGACTTCTCTCCAAGGAAACCAACGATGTGTTCCACGAGAACGTCCGCAACATCCAGGTGAAACAGACGTTCTTTCAACGGATGATGGGGGTGGGTTATGTCGGCATCTCCAGTTCCGGTCAGTCCGGCCTGGAAATCGAGGTCAACGGCATCCCTGACCCTGACCGCGTGAAAGAAATCATCGACGAACATCGCCACACGTCGTGAGATGACGATCTCTCTGCAGTTCCACTGCGGAGAGATCGCTGTGAGCTGTACCGGAGTCTGATCAGCCTCAACCCGCGCGGTGGGCGTGGGGGTGAGCCTGTTCGTAGGTTTCGCGCATGCGGCGGGTGCTGACGTGTGTGTAGATTTGGGTCGTTGTGAGACTCTTGTGCCCGAGCAGTTCCTGAACAGATCGAAGGTCCGCACCGCCGTCGAGCAGATGTGTTGCGAAACTGTGACGCAGCGTGTGGGGTGATGTGATCGAATCCAGGCCTGTGATCTTGAGATACTTCTCGAGCATGCGACCGATGCTGCGCGTGGTCAGCCTTCGTCCAAACTTATTGAGGAACATCGCATCACGTTGATCCGGTTTTGCCTCCGGGTCGGGGAAGCGGAATTCCAGCCATTGATCGAGCGCTTTGGCAGCATACTTGCCCACAGGGGCGATGCGTTCCTTGCGGCCTTTGCCGAGCACACGCAGAATATTTGCACCGCGATCCCAGTCTTTCAGATTGAGCCCGACGAGTTCTGCCACACGCAGCCCTGCTGAGTACAGCGTCTCCAGGATCGCCCGGTCCCGCAATCCCATCGGATCATTGGCTAGCGGTGCTTCGAGCAATGTGGCGACCTGTTCGGTCGTCAGGAAGTGTGGCAGCTTGCGACCGACACGCGGTGTCCTGAGAGCACGTGCCGGGTTGAGATCACAGATTCCCTCACGACTGCAATAGCGGAAGAAGCTTCGCAGACAGGCCAGGCGTCGGGCGATGGTCGTGCGGGCGTACTGACAGTCGTGCAGGTAGGTGACATAGCCACGCAACATCTCGATCGTCACGCCACTCGGAGCAGGAACATGTCCGAGGCGATCGTTGAAGTAGTCCAGCAGACTTTCAAAGTCATCGTGATACGACTTGATTGTCAGCTCGGACGCATTCCGCTCAATCTTGAGATATCGCAGAAAGGCGGGGATCGCAGTTTGCATCGAGTTCTCGGTGTTCAGTGATCAGCTTGCGGACACTCTGGACTGACGACTGAGAACTGAGTGCTCCCGATCATGCGGAGCGGCGGAAGTATTTGGGATCTTCGGCTTCCGTTTCGCTTTGCAGTCGCCGGACCTTCTGGCTGAGAACCGCAGCGTCATACCAGCTGAAGTTCAACTCCGGATCAGCGGCGTACCGACCCAATGTCTGCAGGAGAGTGGAGACGCTTTTCTCGTCGTAGAGAAACACGTACCGTTCGCCGTCCTTGACCAATGCGAGGACATTGACGCTCTTCTGCATGGGATCCGGCCTCTTGCTGGAGTTCGAAAGATGGCGGAGCGGCGTCGAGTAACCCATTGCGAGGCAACCCCTTAGGGAGCGGATGCCCGCATCGATGCTCCACGATCTCGCGTCCACAGTCATTTATCGGCAGAATCCTGTCCGATGCCGTCCCTTTTTTCTGAGGAGAGCGACTGAGAACATCGGTCTCTCGTCAGGTCATTCAAAAGAATTCCGCGGTTAAAGTTCTGCTTTTGAAGATGGACGTTCCTATCTTCAAGAACCCTTTCAGAGACCACGAACCGACTGAGAGTCAGGACAATCCAACGCGTTAGAGTGAATTAGCAATTCTGCACCGATCTACGACCCACTTTTTTACCCCCGTCTTTCCCTACGAGGTCATCTGATGGCAGACTTCAAAGTGACCGAACTCGATCCCGAACTGGACTTCGGTAATCTTTCCTACTGGGATGTTGTGATCATCGGGGCCGGACCGGCCGGGCTGACCGCGGGACTCACAACAGCACATCGGGCATTGACGACACTGATCATCGAGGCGAAAGACAAACCGGGCGGACAGCCTCAGTTTCTGTATGCGGACAAACGCATCGTTGACATCCCCGGTTTCCCCGATGGCATCACGGGCGAGGAGTTGTCGGCGCGGGTCTATCGGCAGGCGGTCGATGCGCTCGTACAGTTTCGATTCAACGAAGAACTGGTCACGATTGAAGACACAAAGGAGATCGAAAAGGGAGACACCCTCAAACGGGTCGTCACCAGCAGAGGAGAATATCTCTGCCGTAAGGTCATCATCGCGGTCGGCCTTCTGCACTTTCCTCGTAAGCTTCCGATTCTTGATGCCTTGGACTCGAAGAAGGTGCACTACAAGATGCCGAAGATCGGCGACTACGAGGGAGAGAGCGTCGCGGTCGTCGGCGGGGGTGACTCCGCCCTTGATGCAGCGGTGATGGTCCAGCAGCGAAACGGACGTGTGCACCTCATTGTCCGTGAGGAAGAGCAGGCAGGGAAAGCGGACACTTTGGAACGTGTTCGTGAAGCAGGGGCGGACGTCCGTCTGTCGACGGAAATTGCCTCAGCCACTCTCGAAGGCGGACAGATGAAACTCACTCTCACCGACGAGACAAGTATCGATGTCGAGCATGCCATCGTGCAGATCGGCTTTCTCTCGGCGAAGGACACATTCCAGCGTCTCAATGTACGGCTCAATGAGGACGGCAGTATTGTCATCGATCCATACTTTGAAACGAGCCGCAAGGGGATCTTCGCAGTCGGCGACGTGCATGGCGACATTAAACTCGTCACCGTCGCCTGGGCCGAGGGAATCCAGGCGGCCATCTATGCCTTCAAGGAAATCACCAGTCCGTACTGGCTGAACGAAAAGCGTCTGAGAGACCTCAAAATCAGCCTCATTGGCGAAAAGCTTGCATCCGACGCCTCCCAACTCAGCAAATCCCGTTCGTGATACTCAAGCATTCAGGATGATCGATCTGACACGAATGATCTGATCGCGAGATTCCTCAGATTATCATTGTGACGATTATGACGTTCCTGTTTCATTTGGAGGACTTCGATGATTTTCGTTGCGATGGAGGAGAACCTGACGTAAGTTTCACAGAGTCGCCGTTCCCAGGCTGGCTCCTCGATATCCCCCAGCGAAGAGTACGCTGTGTCAGAGACTGTCACTCTCATCGGCTTGCCAGATACCCAACTGGCAGACGTTGTGCCCCCCGCGCCAAATGCACGGGGTGAGACGTGTCTAGTGCGCATTCATCCGCCGGAAGTTTCTGACAGTCTGCTCCGGCTGACCAAAGACTGCACCCGCATTGGTCGCGATTCCAGCTGCGAGATCGCGGTGCACGATGATTACATCTCACGGGATCACGTTCACATCGAACGAGAGGGCGACCAATTCGTCCTGTACGATTGCGGCAGCCTGAATGGAACGTTCGTGAATGACGTGCGTGTGAAGACGCATAATCTGGTTCCCGGCGATCACATTCGCGTTGGGAATCACATCTTCAAATTCCTGTCGACCGATCATGTCGAGGCGCAGTACCACGAAGCCGTCTACGAGATGATGACGGTCGACGGCCTGACCGGTGCCCGGAACAAACGTTACTTCGAGGATGCCTTCGCTCGTGAGGTTCTCCGCGCCCAACGGCACTGGAGACCGATCGCACTGCTGCTGATGGACGTTGATCACTTTAAGGACATCAACGACACCTACGGCCATCTGGCGGGAGACGAAGTTCTCAAGAAGCTGTGTACCCGCATTTGCTCGCGCATCCGCGGCGAGGATCTGTTCGCCCGGTTCGGCGGAGAAGAATTCACACTGGCCCTCGCAGAAGCCCCGCTCAAACAGTCGGTTCGTGTGGCTCACGACATCGCTCGGCTTGTTGCAGCTGAGCCGTTTCAGACGGCAAAAGGGAAAGTCAGCGTGACGATCAGCATCGGAGTGGGATTTGCCAACGGCCAAGGCCCCATGTCGGTCAATGAGCTCATCGACCAGGCTGATGAGAACCTGTACAAGGCCAAGCGAGACGGACGTAACTGCGTCCGCTACTGAAGCTTGCAGTCTGTCTGCCCCTGTGCTCTGAATCGGGGCAATTCACCTTTGAGGTGTGTCGGGTTCAGCATGTTTACCGACGCTTCTGGCGAGTCATCAGATTCCCGTTGTGCTCAGGCAAGCGAATCGGCATAATCCCCGCCCATCAGTCAGGATATGGGTAAGACGGCCGTCTCGTGACTGACAATCTGGTTTTATCTGTCGGTCCAGGGAGGGATCGCCCACATGGAGTCACAGGAACATCGCTCGCTTTCGGGCATCGCGCTGGTCGTCATCGCTGTCGCTTCCGGCTGTCTGACCTGGTTGTGTGTCCGCTGGTTCGGAGCACAGAATCCACTGACCGCTGCGATCGCTGTGATTCTGGTCGAACTCTTCATCGCCTGCTTTGCGATGATTGGGCTATTGATCACCGAACGCATCTCCTCTGCCTATCTCACCTATGAGGAGACCCATCCCGAGAAGCCGTCCACATCCTATCGCATGTGGCTGTGGCGTCCCCTGTGGGAACCGCGAGTCCGATACGTGACTTCGCGGTCGTACTCACCGGGCAGGACTGCGGACTGGCAGCAGGACGAGTCTCGAAACACTTTGCCGACCGACACGATCTCCTTTCCACATCGCGTTAACACTCCGCACGATCATCGGCCCCCTCAACGCCGTGCTGCGTAACGATCAGTGTCCTCTGGAGAAGCCGCTGATTGACAGTCTAACGCATCTCTCGTCAGACTGAGCGCATGCGAAGTTTTCTCATCTCTCTCGTTGCGGCATTGAGTTACGTCGGCGCGCTCTCAGCGGCCGATGTCCAACTCCCCGCTGAACTTGACCTGTCGATGGTCACAGATCGGAGCGAACTCTCGTTCGAGGAATCGACTCCATACTACAGCATCCTCTCGTACGTGAAAGACGTTCCCGCTTCTGACCTCTCCGCTGCGGCCGCACAGTTACGCCACCAGCGTTGGGAAGCCTCGGAGTTCAAAAAGCGACCTGAAAACGAGTTTCCGATCTTTGTTGATCTCATCCAGAACCCTGCCGCCTATCGTGGTCAGCCGGTGACGTTGAGCGGTCATCTCATCCGGCTGATTAAGTCCACTGCAGGGCCGAACGACTTTGGCATCGACACCCTCTACGAAGGCTGGCTCGTCACCGAGGACTCGCAGCAACATCCCGCAACCATCATTTGTACCGAGCTCCCACCCGGGATGCCCATCGGTGAGGAGACGATCGATGGCGTCTCAGTGACAGGCTATTTCCTGAAGTTACGGACCTATCCCTCCCGCGACAGGAAGATCCGTTTTGCACCGCTAATCCTGACCCACACGATGTCATGGAATCCTGTTAAGGTTTCCCCAGTATTCGCCGTCTCGCCGATTGTCCTTTACGGCGGACTAGCAGCGTGTACCATCATCGTGATCGTGATCGCGTGGCTGACCGCCCGCCGGAACCGGCAACTGCGAGAGGCACGATATCGCAATTCCGTTCCCGACAATCCACCCGACTTTCTGGAATCGCTGACCCCATGACGGAACCATCCGACCCACTGACAGATCGACCGATCCGACTCGGTGTGCTGATCTCGGGCGGAGGCACCACGCTGGCGAACTTCCTCTCGAAAATCGAAGCAGGAGAACTCAACGCAGAAGTGGCGGTCGTCATCGCCAGTCGCGCGGACTGCGGAGGCATCGCCAAAGCTGAAAAGGCCGGCGTCCCCTGTCACGTCGTCTCTCGACACAACCATATCGATCGACAATCGTTCAGTCAGGCCATTTTCGACCATTTCCGCAACGCACGGGTTGATCTCGTTACCCTTGCAGGGTTCCTCTCACAGATTGAGATCCCGGATGACTTTCATATGCGGGTGATGAACATCCACCCGGCCCTGATTCCTTCCTTTTGCGGGAAAGGGATGTACGGCCATCACGTGCACGAAGCGGTCATCGCCCGAGGCTGCAAAGTCAGCGGCTGCACCGTCCACTTTGCAGACAACGAGTACGACCACGGCCCCATCATCCTCCAACGCTGCGTCCCGGTCGAACCCGACGACACCCCCGACACCCTCGCAGCCCGCGTCTTCACCGTCGAATGCAGCGTCTACCCGGAAGCGATTCGCCAGTTCGCCGAAGATCGCCAATTGCATCAGACTGGCTGACCCCAAGAGTGAACGCATCGAACTTTTGGCCCATCGAAGCTGAAACGTCGGTATCGTATGGTCTAGTGACGCATCGAAGATGCGACCTTGTCACATGCTTCCCCGATTCATCGCTGTGACTTCGACAACCGGTCAGCAAATTCGGGGAAGCATTGCGCCCGAAGGTTCATCTAGGGGTTGTTCGGTTCCGAGCGAACGTTGGATTGTCACTGGTGCCAAACCGCGTTCCCGGACTTCACCGATGACGGCTGCCTCACGTGATTGGGGCGAGTTTCGCAATGCCTGGACGACGGCTTCTCCGACACCTTGCTTGACTGCAATCAGCATCGTTCCTTCACAGGCGATCTGGAGCGGATCGAGTCCCAGCAACTCGGCTGAACCGCGCGTGTCAGGGGTCGTGGGAACTGCTGTCTCACGAACGGTCAGCGTGTGTCCGCACGCCTGACTCCACTCGTGGAGGATAGCTGTCACACCTCCGCGCGTCGCATCCCGGATCGCCCGGACGACGTTGCGGTCGTCGGACATCAATCCCGTGATGCGAAGCTGATTCACCGGATCAAACAGACACGCACAGTCGGTTTCCGGGGGGGGAATCAATCCGAGTTGTTCTCTGGCTGCCAGGATGGCAATGCCATGCCTGCCGACCGGCCCGGAGACGATGAGTTCATCTCCCGGTTGGATGGTCTCCGGTCCCAGGGGCGGAGGCGGGAGCACGCGACCGATCCCGCTCGTCGTGATGAACAGACCATCAGCCGCTCCTGCAGGTACCACCTTCGTGTCGCCCGCGACAACCTGAACTCCTGCTTCCCGGGCCGCTTGGGCAGCACTCTCAAGAACGCTCTCCAGGACGGGAAGCGGCAACCCCTCTTCGATAATCAATGACAAACTGATCCACATGGGGAGTGCACCAGCAACTGCCAGATCATTCATCGTGCCAATGATCGCCAGGCGACCGATATCTCCGCCAGGAAAGAAGAGTGGCGAGACGACGAAGCTGTCCGTCGTGAAGGCCAGTTCACCCGAGAACTCAGGCAGGATGGCCGCGTCCGGGGGAGCCTTCACTTCGCCATCTTGAGCGAATCGCGGGAGAATGTTCTCTTCGATCAACCGGCGCATCAGCCGGCCTCCCTCGCCATGGGCCAGCGACACGCGGTCCGGCTGTGGGCCGAGCGAGACGGGACATCCAAGTTGCCAGGCAGGCTGTTGCATTGAGTCAGTTCTAAACCGTTCGCTGATATTTGAAGTAAGCCGCACATGCCCCTTCAGCGGAGACCATGGGAGCACCAAGTGGCGAGTCGGGCGAGCAACTGGTCCCGAAAGCATCACACTCGAATGGCTTGATCAGTCCTGTGAGCACCTCGCCGCTCCGACACTCATCACTCGCACAGACACCGGAGGGACAACTTCCCCACACGTCGAATGCGTTGAACGTCGGACATTCGGCTTCTGTGCCCTTCGGTTGCTGGAGTGAGTGAAAGCGATGTGTTGCGTCGAACTGCGAGAACTCGTCCCGCAGGCGATATCCCCCCTGAGGAATGACCCCCATGCCGCGCCACGTGGTATCTGCGATCTCATAGACTTTGTGGACAATCTCCTGGGCGGATGCATTTCCTCCCTGTTGGACGCTGCGGGCATACCGGTTCGTCACTGTGGATCGACCGGTCTCCAGTTGAGTCACGCAGTCGAGGATGCCGTCCAGCAGATCGAGAGGTTCAAACCCGGTCACGACCACCGGCGTCTTGTATCGCTCGACGAAGTTCTCATATTCATCGAAGCCCGTCACGGTGCACACATGTCCTGCAGCGAGGAACCCTTCGACCCGGCATTCGGGAGTCTGCATCAGGGCATCCATTGCCGGCAGAACTCGGACGTGAGAGACCAGCAGGCTGAAGTTCTCCAAACCCAGCCCCGCTGCCTGCAGAACAGCGAGGGCGGTCGTCGGTGCAGTTGTCTCAAAGCCAACCGCAAAAAAGACGATGTGTTGATCCGGGTTCGACTTTGCCAGTTCGACAGCATCCAATGGCGAATAGACGATCTTGACCGTTCCCCCCTGACTGCGAGCATCCAGCAGGCTCCGACTCGAACCCGGAACCCGAAGCATGTCTCCAAAGCTGGCCACGCTGACATTTGGCTCCAATGCCAGCTGTTGAGCGAAGTCGATCGCCTCAGCGGGCGTCACACAAACCGGGCAACCAGGACCATGAATCAACTCGACGATGTCTTCCAACTCGACTGCGATGCCATGACGCAACAGAGAATGAGTCTGCCCGCCACAAACCTCCATCAGCACTCTCTGCTGACTCACGGTCCGCCGGATCTCATCGACCAGTCGGCGTGCAAGGATCGGATCGCGAAATTCATCCAGATGTTTCACGACGACAGCTCCTGTGACTCGTCGAGTTCTCCCAGACGAGCCAGGTCTTCGAGCGTGCGTCGGGCCTGTGCTTCATCCAGCCGACTGATCGCCACTCCGGCGTGCACGATGACGTAATCCCCCTCCTGGGCATCTGCCACGCAGGCCATGTGACATGTCCGTCGAACCCCGTCAAACTCCACCTCAGCCTGAGCAAATGTGGGATCACGATCGATCCAACGGACCACGCGTCCCGGAACAGCAAGGCACATGTCAAATTCCTCCTTCGATTCTGCCCCTAACGCTGGTACTGTTTGCCCCCATGTGTGCGATCCCAATCGCGAGTTGCCCTGCAGCCAGACCACCGTCGTTGGGGGGAATTCGTCGGTGCGTTCCGACCTCAACGCCACATCCCTTTAACTTTTTAACCACTAACTCGGTTAACAGACGATTCTGAAACACTCCGCCGCTCAGGACAACCGGGAGGGCAATTCTTAGGCAAACTTCTGCGATTGCAGACGCAAGTCCTCGATGAAACTTGGCAGCCATCGTCTCTGGTGCGGCCCCGTGTTGACGGTCTGCAATCAATTGGCGAATAGCTGGTCGCCAGTCGAGCTGCAGGGGAGACGTACCCAAAAGTTCGAATAGATACTCACCTGTTTCCGATGGATCGGCGACTGCTTCCAAAAGCATCGCGGGGTGTCCCTCATAGGCAGCATCGGTCAGTCCGAGAATCAGGGCAGCCACGCCATCGAACAGACGGCCGGCACTGCTGGTGACGGATGACAGTCGCTCGCTCTCTGCGAGTTGGATCACCGCAGACACCGTTGTGTCGCTGATCCCGATCGTCTCAAGCACGCAAGATGCTCGTTCCTCACTAGCTGCTTCCAGCAGTAGAGAAGCCGCTGTTCTCCAGGGTTGTCGGATGGCGGCCTCACCACCGGGCAACGAGAACGAACGCAGATGTGCGACCCGCTCGAAGCCTTCCAACGACGTCCGCAGAAACTCGCCGCCCCAGATGTATCCGTCAGTCCCGTAACCTGTCCCGTCGAAGGCGACGCCGAGCACCTCACGGTCCAACCAGTTGTTCTCGACCATGCCGCTGACGATGTGTGCATGGTGATGCTGAACTGCGAGGGTGTCGCATTCGAGTGCTTGTGCCCAGCGTGTTGTGAAGTAGTCTGGATGCAGGTCATGAACAACGAGGTCGGGGCGAGTGTCGTAGAGTTCCTGAATCTGCTCTACATGTTGGATGTATCGCTGACGCATCGACAGCGAATCCAGATCGCCGATGTGCGGACCGAGAATTGCCTGTGCCCCGTTGCAGAGTGCGACTGCAACTTTCTGATGCCCTCCCACGGCCAGTACGGTCGGAGCAGCTGAACTGGTGCCGCTGAGGCTCTGAGTGACAGTCCCTATGATCGGCTGAAGTGGCAGGGGGGCAAAGCCACGCGCGCTACGTAGTGTGACGAACTGGCCTGCCATGAAACGCACGACGCTGTCATCGACAGGACGGGCAATCTCCCGGTCGTGATGTAACCACAAATCCGCGACATCGAGAAGTTCCTGCTCAGCCTGCTCCGGGTCGATGGCCAGCGGAGCACCATCGACGTTTCCGCTCGTGACGACCAGCGGTCGCTGAACACAATCGAGGAGCAACCAGTGCAGGGCAGTTGTGGGAAGAAACAGACCGATTTCACGCAGTCCCGGATGGATCGCATCGCAAAGCATCGAGTTCTGCTTTGCCCTCACGAGTACGATGGGACGTTCGTGACCACTCAGCATCGCACGATCAGCTTCACTCAGTTCAGCCAGCGACTCTGCCTCAGAGAGTGATGACACCATCACGGCCAGCGGCTTCGCAGGACGTCTTTTGCGTTCTCGTAATCGTCCAACTGCGGCGGAGTTCGTGGCATCAACAATGAGTTGATAGCCTCCCAGTCCACGCAGGGCGAGGATTTTGGCGCTGTCGATTGCGGTTCTGACGGCTTCCCAAATCGACTGCTCTTGTCCTGTCGACCCATTGAGCCACAGTCTCGGCCCACACGCCGCACAGGCATTGGTCTGTGCATGACAGCGGCGATCGGTCAAGTCGTTGTATTCTTCTTCGCACTGTGAACAGAGGACGAACGGTTCCATCGTCGTCCGGCTGCGATCATAGGGCATCTCGCGGATGATCGAGTAGCGTGGACCGCAGTCAACGCAGCTGAGGAAGGCATAGCCCGCGCGTCGATCGGAATGCATGGCCACTTCGTGCAGGCAGGATTCGCACGTGGCACGATCGGGCGGAACGGGGGTTCCAAGTCGCCCGCTGGTGGAAGACGCGGCGATCTTGAAACCGTTGGCCCCGAGCGGCTCACAAGCGTCCCATCGACAAGTCTTGAGGTGAGCTTGTGCCGGCAGGTTCAGCGGCAACTCGCGACAGAATCGGTTGATGGCGGCTTCGTCGCCTTCCAGGTGGATTTGAACTCCTGAGACAGCATTGCGGACAACCCCGGCCAGCCCCAGTTGCCGTGCGAATCGTGCGACGGCAGGACGAAATCCGACACCCTGTACATCTCCCTGCACGGTCAATCGACCAGCGACAAGGGTGGACATGCGGGCGTTCATGTGGTCACCATCGATTCACCGATGACTGTCCTCGCGAGCAGTTCGTGCCGCTGACCTTCGAGGAACTGACACCACTGTGCGATCCCGTCTTTGGACAGAGAGCAGATGGGCAGGACTGTCAGATCGGGCTGGATTTGATGAGCATCGTCAATCGCTGCATCAACCGAAAAGGGAACGTGAGGCAACAGATCGGTCTTACTGATCACCAGGGCCTGACTTGTGCGGAACATCTTGGGGTATTTGCCCGGTTTATCATCCCCTTCGGTTACGCTCAGCAGGACGACACGCACGTGTTCTGCCAGGTCATGCGAGGCGGGGCAGACCAGATTGCCGACGTTCTCGATGAACAGAAAGTCGATATCGGCTGTACTCAGCTTCTCCAGTCCCTGCTTGACGAGCGGGATTTCGAGGTGACAGGCCCCGCCCGTCGTGAGTTGTTCGACCGGGCAATGCGGAGCCAGTCGCTGTGCATCGCGATCGGTTTCGAGGTCTCCGACGAGCACCGCCATCCGATGTCGTCCGGCCCAGTGCTCAGCGGTCGCCTGGAGCAGGCTTGTTTTGCCAGCTCCTGGAGAGGAAAGGACATTGATGACAAGTGTGCCCTGACGGCCAAGGTGCTGACGCAACTCTTCTGCCTGACGACGCAGTTCGGCTTTCACATCACGTTGAACAGTAATTGTCTTGGTGGTCATCTCACGCCCTCGCTTCGCAACACGGTTTTTCTTCCTGACTCGCACGGCAGCGGTCAGCCGTTTCGATCTCGACTTCCAGCAGACGGAACTCGTCACCACCGGTGATCTGCACCTGCTGTGAATCGCACTGCGGACAGACAAATCGGAAGTCTTCCAAGTTGAATTCGGTCTGACAGTCCCTGCATCTCGCAGACAGGGGAATCTCATCGATCACCAGACGGGCATCTGCACAGAACGTCGTTACCACGAGTTGTTCAAATGCCAACTCGATCAGCACACGGTCGACACCGGAGAGCGGACCCATCTCGACATGAATCGCAGAGACACTCTCTCCCCCGTGCTCAATGAGCAGGTCTTCCACCTGACGCAACAGCGAGCGGACAAGCGACATCTCATGCATGATCGACTGCCCCCAGAGGAGTTTCCGACGCGGCTGAGTTGAGTTCGCATGCAATCATTTCAACCAGGTTTCGCAGCCCTGCGTTGACCTCGGGTGAAATGTCTGCGAAAGCGTCAAACCGCTTTCCGGCCATTCCATAGATAATGACGCACTTCGGCAGTTTGTCCAACTTTTCTGCGAGTTCGAACACTGCGGGCAGGCCGAACGTGTGACTGTCGGATGAACGCATGTGTTCGACCTCGGTCGTCGGCCACTCCCAGCGATGAACAATTGGAGAAAGGGGCTCATTGTCAACTCCCTCACACGCATCACACACGATGACGCGATCGAATCCATCAATCCAGTCAAACAGCTGACTGGGCGTTGAGGCCTGCCTGATAACGATCTCGGGAGAGACTTCGTCCCTCAGCCGATCGATGGCGAGCCACCCTATCCGATCATCGCCATGAGGGCTGCCGATGCCGACGATCAGTGTGCGTAGGCTCGTCATACCGGGTTCCCACGGTCGATCGTCAATCGAAGGAAATGTGTTGAACAACTGATGCATGGGTCATAACAACGGATCAGTTTTTCACAATCGAGAGCTGTCTGCTCATCGTCGTCCACAATGATCCGGGGCAGCCAGTCACGGAGGTCATCCTCAATTTGCTGCTGATTTTGAGACGTCGGAGGCACGATTTTGGCGAACACGATCTTGCCGTCACGATCCACTTCATAGCGATGATAGATAAGTCCGCGCGGCGCTTCCGTCGCCGCACAGCCGAAGCCTGCATGAGGGGTGTAGGTGATGCGGGAAGGCTTGACCTGCTGATAGTCCCGAATGATCTCGATCGCTTCCTCATAGGCGTGCACGAGTTCAATGCCGCGTGCAACGATCGCCTGGAACGGGTTCCAGCAGGGCCAGTCAATGTTGACTTCATCCACCAGCCTTTTGGCACGTGGCGAAAGCTGATCGAGGTTGAGATTCACTCGCGCAAGAGGACCGACGTGATAGCTGGCGTCGTTGGCCTGTTGCACGGAGTGGAGCGCGGTCGAGTGTTCGACATGTCTTTCCTCGAAATGTTGTTCATACTCGCGAACGTCGATCGAGAGACCGTTGGTCGATGCAACGCGCCCCTCGTTCATGGCGTACTCGTCGGGATGCTTGAGAGCCACCATATCGTAAGGTCGATTGAAGTCGGGGAACTCAAGCGTCGCGACCCAGCGGGTTGCCTCTTCAGCTGCCTCCAGTCCCCACTCGAAATCGGGAAGCAGCCTGGTCAACTCCTCAGTTTTCGGGGCGCGGTAGAAACCGCCGACACAGACATTGATCGGATGAATGGCTCGTCCGCCGAGTACGTCCAGCAGTTCGTTCCCGTGCTTTTTGAGCCGTAGTCCGCGATTGACCTCGTTGGGGAAATGGGCCGCCATATCGGGCACGCCGTGAAATCCGAGGAAGTCCGGCGCGTGGAGCAAATGCATGTGCAGGGCATGACTCTCGATCCATTCTGCGCAGTATAACAGCCGTCGCAGACGCCGGATCTCCGGGGTGATCTTCACGCCCAACGCCGCTTCCAACGCGTGAGTCGAACTCATCTGATAGGCGACCGGGCAGATGCCGCAAATTCTCGCGGTGATGTCCGGCACCTCTTCGAGCTTGCGTCCGCGAAGGAACGCCTCAAAAAATCGCGGCGGCTCATAGATGCTGAGCTTCACGTCCTGCACCTGGTCGCCATCCAGTTGCACATACAATCCCCCTTCCCCTTCGACGCGGGTCAGGGCTTCGACTTTGATCGTGCGATTCGACACAGCAACAGATTCCTTGGGAGGTGTCAGGTCATCGACTCAATTCGATTGCTCTCGTTGCGAAAAGGCTCCGCATTCGAGTTGAAGTTTCGTAACAAGGGAACCAACTGCGGAGGAGCCGAGCCCTGACGGATTAGATGGTCGGTCAGACTTTGAGCGTGAATCTGCTTCGCTGGTCCGTAGCAGCCGTAACAGCCACGGTCATAGGTCGGACAGATCGCTCCGCAGCCGGATTGGGTGAGCGGTCCCAGGCAGGGTTCCCCCGTGGCCACGGTGATACAGACGTTCCCCCGTTGCTTGCAGTCCATACAGACGCAGTGAGTTCGAGTGCGTGGCTTGTGACCACCAACGAGTGCCTGAATCACCTCGATCAGCTGATACTGATTGATGGGACATCCCCGCAGTTCAAAATCGACAGTGACGTGATCGGCAATTGCGGTCGATGTCTCCAGAGAGCTGATGTACTCCGGACTGGCATAGACGGCTCGAACAAATTCGTCCTTGTCCGCCCAGTTCCTCAAAGCCTGAATCCCGCCAGCGGTCGCACAGGCTCCGATGGTCATGAGGAATTTCGACTGCTGACGGATTTCCTGAATACGCTCTTCATCGTGAGGAGTGGTGATTGAGCCTTCGACCAGGGCGACATCGTACGGACCGCTGCCGATCTTGCTGGTTGCTTCCAGAAAGTACGCGATGTCCACCAGCCCCACGACGTCGAGCAACTGATCCTCTGCGTCCAGCAGAGAAAGCTGACATCCGTCGCAGGATGCGAACTTGAACACGCCAAGTTTGGGTTTCCGTGCTGCGTTGCTCATCAGAATCCCTCCACTCTCAGAAACGAGGAGACGTGGTCATATCTGATGACCGGTCCATCCTTGCAGACAAACGTCGGCCCGAATTGACAATGACCACACAGGCCGATCGCACAGTTCATGTTCCGTTCCAGCGAGACCCAGATGCGGTCTGCGGGAATCCCACGACCGATCGCCGATCGAGCGGTGTACCACATCATCACTTCGGGACCACAGCAGAGAACGGTTGTCTCCTCGGGATTCGGCAACGGCATACGATCGAGGAGTTGCGTGACTACTCCCACGTTCCCTTGCCAGGCCGGTGAGGCGCGGTCGACGGTTGTGTTCACACTCATCCCCCGCTGCTCCCAGTCGGCATACTCGGACGGGTAGAGCAGTCCAAAGGGATGACGCGCCCCATAGAGCAGACTGAGGGTTCCAAACTCCGATTTGCGATTGAGCAATTCGTAGATTGCGGGTCGCAAAGGTGCGAGTCCAATCCCACCAGTCACCAGGATGACATCCCCCCCGAGACAAGCTTCGATTGGCCAGGAACTGCCGAAGGGACCACGGAGTCCAAAGGTGTCACCGACGGCTGCCCGTGCGAGAGCCCCGGTGACATTCCCGGCAATCCGAACCGTATGATCGAGTGTCCCTTCTTGAGCCGGGTCGCTGCTGATGGAAATGGCCGCTTCACCCACGCCTGGCAGATACAACATGTTGAACTGGCCGGGCAGAAACGAGTAAGACTTCGCTGACTCGGGATCACTGAATTCCAGATGATAGGTGGCAACGTCTTCCACCTCGTCGGTGATGCTCGCAATGCGAACAGTGTGTGCCAACCAGGGATCGATCGAGGGAGATGCCAGACACGTACCACTCATGATTGCCCTCCGGACTGACTTGAATCCCCGTTGCCTCGAATTGCAGCGACTTCCTCTGTGAGATCAATGCCGACCGGACACCAGGTAATGCAACGTCCGCACCCCACACAACCGCTCGTGTCAAACTGGTCGTGCCAGGAGGCCAGTTTGTGCGTCAGCCATTGTCGATATCGATGCGAGATCGTGTCACGTGTCGTGCCGTGACTTATGTAGGAGAAGCTCAGATTGAAGCAGGAATCCCAATGACGCTTGCGTTCGACTGACTCTCCCGACAACGCAGTCACGTCTTCGACCGAACTGCAGAAGCAAGTGGGGCAAACCATTGTGCAATTCGTACAGCCAAGACAACGATTGCCGACCTCCTCCCAACGTGGATGCTTGAGGCTCCCTAATAGCAGGTCACGGATGCCGTCCGTATTCATGTGTCGAGACTGCTGGTCAACTGCCTGTTGTCGTGCCTGCCCGGCTGTTTCGCTCTGCGAGGTTGTGATCTCGCTCGTATTCAGACGAGCGATCAGTGTTTCTCCGGCCTCAGATCCAGCCTGAACCACGAAGCCATCATCCAACTCAGTGAGTGCGAGGTCAAAACCCGACCGGCACTCAGGTCCCGTATTCATTGACGAACAGAAGCAAGTCGGGGCTGCCTCGGTGCAATTGACTGCGATGATGAATGCATTCTTTCGGCGATTCGAATAAACCGGATCGATGTAGGGCCCGCCGGTAAAGACGCGATCCTGAACGGCGATTGCGGCCAGTTCACAGGCTCGGACACCCAGAAACGCATAGCGAGTCGAGTCCGGTTCAGGCGTCTGCATCTGCCAACCCTGATCCGTCTTCTCAGCGGTCGACACCGTGGTGAGTGGAGGAAACAGATACTTCTTCCAGGAATGCGGGCCGACGACGAACCCAAAGGTCGCATCATCGTCTCGTTGCTCAAGTCGGTACTTGCCCGGTTCCTGACGATCCGTCCACCCTCGGGGCAACTCATCGACAGACGTGATTTCGTCATAAACGATGGCCTGCTGGTCAATCGTGGGGCCGACGACTGTCATCCCATCATTTCGCAGCAGATCGATGAGTGACTGGAGTTCGCTTTTGGGGAGAAAAACTTCGCTTTCCGATAACTGCTGTTCGTTCATCCGATGCCCGATGCTGGTGACGGGATTGGTGGAATGTTCAGACGCAACACGACGATCTTTTCAAAGTTCAAACATCAGCTGTCCTCGTTGGCCCCCACACGGAACAGATCGAGTAACTGCAGTCTCGACGCCACGAGACGCCGCGAGATCGCTTTCGCCAGCTCTCGCATCAACGGATAGCCAACTTCTGAGTTGACTTGGCACAGGTCCAAGAGAGCATCATCAGGAAAGACAACAGTCTCGACATCGTCCAATGCGACTCCAGTGGCCGTTGCTCCCTGATTGCCGATGAGGGCTGACCAGGCCAAGACATCACCAGGGCCGAGCGTCATGACACGGACCTGGCCGCGACCAGGGACTAACATGTCCAACCCGACATGCCCCTTGTTGATGAGAAACAACTCCTCGCAACCCTCTCCTTCACGGCACAGGACTTCCCCTTTGCCAAATGCTCGTTCACTGGCAATGCCCGCCAACGCCTCGCGAGCCGTCTGAGGTAACTGCGACGTAAACTGCAGACTGGAGAGTTTGGAATTCAAAGTCTGAGAGGTCACCACAATTATCCGCTTTCACGAATTAAGGAGAGGGAGTCATGGCGGGAGGATCGTAATTCATCAACTTGTTTCACCCAAGTCTTCACGACGAGTCAATTCATACAATTTGCAAAACTGATGCCACGACATTTCACTCGGACAGCAGAGGCCGTTACCCCAATGCGATTTCAATCATGGAAACTCCTGCTCCATCGAAAGCGTGGCATAGTGCGCGACATCATCACGTTGCACAGGTTCACACCCCGCCATACCGCGCACTTTGGCGCGCTGCGCGCGCGAATGTGCTCATGTGCACACATGGAGTGTGAGAGTTAAGCGAGATCACAAAGGGTTACAAACAATGCAAGCATGTTGTGATCAACGACACGACGAGACCATTATCACCTTATTCATGCCACTCACGTTTCGGTGATTCGATTCAGCGCGCATTTCATCAAAAGGATGGTCAACTCCTTTGCGGTCGGGCATCGTTGATGCTATGAACTCGCCGGCAATCATTCATCTCACAGGGAAGGTTGTAATGGCAGAGACACGCATCATCGTTGACGGAAATGAAGCGGCAACGCGCGTCGCTTATCAGTGCAGCGAAGTGGCTGCGATTTATCCGATCACTCCGGCCTCTCCCATGGGCGAGATGGTCGACGCCTGGTCCAACGCTGGTCGCGAGAATCTGTTCGGAACGGTTCCACGCGTCATCGAGATGCAGAGTGAAGGCGGGGCAGCCGGGGCTGTCCATGGATCGCTTCAGGCAGGAGCACTCACAACGACGTTCACTGCGTCGCAAGGTCTGCTGCTGATGATCCCTAACATGTTCAAGATTGCCGGCGAACTCACGCCGACGGTCTTTCATGTGGCGGCCCGCTCAATCGCCACACATGCCCTCTCGATTTTCGGTGACCACAGCGATGTGATGTCTGCCCGGATGACCGGCTGGGCCATGCTGGCTGCATCGTCTGTGCAGGAAGCTCAGGACTTCTCTTTGATTTCGCACGCAGCAACTCTTCGGGCACGAGTCCCGTTTCTCCATTTCTTCGACGGCTTTCGTACCTCGCACGAACTGAATTCCATCGTTGTGCTTCCCGATGAGGTCATCGCCGCCATGATCGATCGCGATCTTGTGAAGGCTCATCGCGAGCGTGCTCTGAATCCCGATCGACCAGTTCTGCGGGGGACAGCACAGAACCCAGACGTCTTCTTTCAAGCCAGGGAAGCCGTCAATTCCTACTACAACGTCTGTCCGAACATTGTTCAGGAGACGATGAATCGCTTCGCCGAACTGACGGGGCGGCATTACGGTCTGTTTGAATATACCGGTGCTGAGGATGCGACACGCGTCGTCATTCTCATGGGGTCGGGCGTCGGGGCTGTGGAAGAGGTTGTCCAGCATCTCACCAGTTCTGGCGAAAAAGTCGGCGTGCTCAAGATCCGGCTGTATCGACCGTTTGATGCTGCAGAGTTTCTCAAGGCCCTACCGGTCACGACGGAGACGATCGCAGTTCTGGACCGCACGAAAGAGCCGGGAGCCGTTGGCGAGCCCCTGTTTGTCGATGTCATGTCAGCGGTCGCCGAACACTGGAACGATCATGCTCCGGGGCAGCGTATTCCACGGATTATCGGCGGGCGTTACGGGCTTTCGTCGAAAGAGTTCACACCTGCGATGGTGGTGTCGATCTTTGATGAACTCAAGAATGATCAACCGAAGCGACGGTTCACGATTGGTATCAACGATGACGTCACTCACCTCAGTCTGAACTACAACCCGGAAAGCTGGAAAGAGTCACCTACCGTCCAGCGAGCTGTCTTCTATGGACTGGGAAGCGACGGCACCGTCGGGGCAAACAAGAACTCGGTCAAGATCATCGGCGAGGGGACGCCGATGTTTGCCCAGGGGTACTTTGTTTACGACTCAAAGAAAGCAGGTTCCGTCACGGTCTCGCACCTTCGGTTCAGTCAAGAACCGATCAAGTCATCCTATCTGATCGATCAGGCCGACTTCGTCGCATGCCATCAGTTTCAGTTTCTGGAATCTCAGGATGTGCTCACACTCGCTGCCCCCGGGGCGACCTTCCTGCTCAACAGTCCTTATGGCCCGGATGAAGTCTGGGATCATCTGCCCTCTGAGGTGCAGAAGACCATCATCGAGAAGCAGCTGCGTCTGTTCGTGATCGACGGATACGCAGTGGCCCGTGAAGCCGGGATGGGTGGGCGCATCAACACGGTTATGCAGACGTGTTTCTTCGCCCTGGCGAAGGTACTTCCCATTGACGAAGCCATTGAGGCCATCAAGCAGGCAATTCGCAAGACGTATGGGAAGCGGGGCGAGGCCGTCGTTCGCCGCAACGAGGAAGCCGTCGACAGCTCACTGGCCGGCCTGCATGAAGTCACCATTCCCTCCGAGGTCACCTCGACCTTGCATCGCCGTTCGCTCGTCCCTGATCAGGCTCCGGACTTCGTCAAGCGAGTCACTGGACTTCTCCTGGCCGGACTGGGAGAGAAGCTGCCTGTCAGTGCGATGCCGGTCGACGGCACGTTCCCCACCGGAACCGCACAATTCGAGAAACGACGAATCGCAGCGTCGATCCCCATCTGGGATCCGGACATCTGCATTCAATGCGGACTCTGTGCCCTCGTCTGTCCTCACGCTGCGATCCGGTCAAAGGCCTATCCGACAGAGTCGCTCAATGGGATTCCCGACGGTTTCAAATCGCTCAACTGGAGCGGAAAGGACCTGACGGACTACAGCATGACGATTCAGGTCGCTCCCGACGATTGCACGGGGTGCGGCGTGTGTGTCGATGTCTGCCCGGCCCGCAGTAAAGAGGTGGCCAAGCACAAGGCCATCAATATGGAACCGACACTCGAACACGCCGATCAGGAGCGAGCCTCGTTCGAGTATTTCATGTCACTCCCGGAGATCGACCGGACCAGTATCTCCCATGATCAGGTGAAGAGTTCCCAACTCCTGCAGCCGCTCTTTGAATACTCAGGAGCCTGTGCGGGTTGTGGAGAGACTCCGTATCTCAAACTGATCAGCCAGCTGGTCGGCGACCGCATGCTTGTCGCCAACGCGACCGGGTGTTCCTCGATTTACGGGGGGAATCTGCCCACGACTCCGTGGTCGACGGATGCTGAAGGACGAGGTCCTGCCTGGTCGAATTCTCTCTTCGAGGACAACGCGGAATTCGGCCTGGGGATGCGATTGGCGATCGATGAACAGGAACGATTTGCAATCGCTCAACTCAAGAAGCATGCCGCGCAGATCGGTGAAACTCTCGTTCGTGAAACCATCGAGGCGAAACAGAAGACGGAAGCTGACATCAACCAGCAAAGGGATCGTGTCCGACACATTCGAGAGCGCGTACGAGAGATCGACACGGCCGATGCCCGTCTGTTGGAAAGCACACTCGATGCACTTGTCCGACGCAGCGTCTGGATTGTCGGCGGCGATGGCTGGGCCTACGACATCGGCTTCGGCGGTCTCGACCATGTCCTCGCGTCAGGAGAAGACGTCAACATCCTGGTGCTCGATACTCAGGTCTACTCAAACACGGGAGGGCAGGCATCCAAGGCGACACCTCTCGCGGCAGTGGCGAAGTTTGCCGCAGGAGGCAAGCCGATTCGTCGCAAGGATCTGGGCATGCTGGCTGTCGACTATGGGAGCGTCTATGTCGCACAGATCGCTGTCGGATCACAACCACTGCAGACGCTTCGCGCGTTTCAGGAAGCCGAGTCCTATCCGGGAACGTCACTGGTGATTGCCTACTCCCCCTGCATCGCGCATGGAATCGACATGTCACAGACGATGACCCACCAGAAGGACGTGACCGGCAGCGGCTTCTGGCCCTTGTTCCGGTACGACCCCCGCAACGCGAAGGAAGGCGAACGTCCGTTCCGTCTGGACAGTCGACGCCCCAAGCAGACGTTCCGGGATTTTGCCATGAAAGAAGCCCGGTTCGCGACTCTCCTCCGGACGAATCTGGATCACGCAGAGAAACTGTTCGATCTGGCTCAGCGGGAAATCGACGACCGATGGCATTACTACGAACAGATGGCCGGCGTCGAGCGAGAGTTCGAGGTTGTTCAGGTTGAGGAGGTGGTCCAATGAGCGTTGATCTGTCAAGTACCTACTTGGGGATGCGACTGTCCTCACCCATCGTTGCGGCTGCCTGTCCTCTCACCGGCAACATTGATGTCCTCAAACGATTCGAGGCTGCCGGAGCCGGTGCTGCCGTCCTGCCTTCGCTGTTCGAAGAGCAGATCGAGTTCGAGGAGTGTATGTTCGGCGGCCTGATGGACTATGGGGCGAACTCGTTCGGTGAGGCGACCACCTACTTCCCCGAGGTTGATTCGTACAATACGGGACCGGACGAGTACCTGGAGACGATCGAGAAAGCACGTGATGCCGTCTCGATCCCCGTGATCGGCAGCCTGAACGGTGTGAGCCCCGGCGGGTGGACCAGATACGCAAAGCTGATGGAAGACGCCGGGGCATCGGCGCTCGAACTCAACATGTACCAACTGGTCACGGATGCCAACATCACGGCCATTCAGATCGAGGATCAGTACATCGAGCTTGTGTCGTCGATTCGGTCGACCATTCAGATCCCACTTGCGGTGAAAATCGGTCCCTACTTCAGCTCGCTCCCCAACTTCGCCCGGAGATTGTTCGAGGCTGGAGCGGATGGGCTGGTGCTGTTCAATCGATTCTTCCAGCCGGACGTCAACATTGAGCGCATGGAGATCCATCCCCAGATGGAGCTGAGTCGACGGACGGAAATGCGTCTCCCGATGCGATGGATCGCCATTCTCGACCCGCAGGTCAAAGGATCACTCGCAGCCAACTCGGGAATCCAGACGGCTAACGACATCTTCAAGATGCTGCTGGTCGGGGCCGATGTCACGATGATGGCGGCAGCCTTTGTCAGGCATGGCCCCGAGCATGTCGCCAAGCTGCTCGCGGACCTTCAAGTTCTCCTTGCTGAACACGGCTACACATCAGTCGACCAGTTCCGAGGAAGCTTCAACCATCGCAACACGCCCGACCCGTCTGCCTTTGAACGGCTGAACTACATGAAAGCCTTGACGACTTACGTCGTCGATCTTCCCTGAGGATCGTTCGACGGACAGCAGTGAGATCCCGACGATGTTTCCAATTCGACAGGCCCGATTTCTCGCTCCGGAGATCAAGCTCTTCAAAATCGAGGCGCCCCGGATTGCCCGACGAAGACAGGCCGGGCAGTTCGTCATTGTCAGGATTCATGAACACGGCGAACGCATTCCCTTGACGATCGCTGATTCCGACGTGGATCAGGGGACGATCACGATCGTTGTCCAGGGCATCGGCAAGACGACCAAGTTACTGAATATGCTCGAAACGGGCGACGCCATCCAGGATGTCGTCGGCCCGCTCGGCGAGCCCTCGGAAGTGGATCAGTTCGGAACGGTCGTCGTCATCGGCGGCGGGGTCGGGACAGCGATCGCGTTTCCCACTGCCGTCGCCATGAAGCAAGCCGGCAACCGTGTCCTCAGTATCATCGGTGCCAAGTCAAAAGAGCTGCTGATTCTTGAAGACGAGATGAGAGCTACCAGCGACGAACTGTTCATCATGACCGATGACGGCAGCGCTGGTACTCATGGCTTTGTCACGCAGAAACTGGAAGACCTCATTCAGCAGGGCGAACAGATCGATCGGGTGCTCGCCATCGGTCCCATTCCCATGATGCAGGCCGTCGCAAATGTGACGCGCCCACATAACATTAAGACGATCGTCAGCCTGAACCCGATCATGGTCGACGGAACCGGCATGTGCGGCGGCTGCCGCGTCACGGTCGGTAGTCAGACTCGCTTTGCCTGCGTCGACGGTCCGGAGTTCGATGCACACGATGTCGACTTCAAGATCCTCGCGCAGAGAAACACGCTTTATCACAGCAGTGAACAGACGGCGTTCGAGTCGTTTGTCTCCGATCCCTCAAAGGATATCGATCAGATTCGTCACTGCCGACTCCAGCAACGTCATCCTGAAGTGGGGCCGCAAGCCAGTTAATCGCCCATGACCGAACGACTGCCTCCCAAGGAACGAACCAAAATCCCGCGACAGGCGATGCCTGAGCAGGACCCGCACGAACGCGCTCACAACTTTGCGGAAGTCAATCGCGGACTGGAAATCCTCGTTGCGGAAAAGGAGGCGCAGCGGTGCCTCGCGTGCAACGACCCCAAGTGTGTCCACGGCTGTCCGGTCGGAGTCAAAATACGAGAGTTTGTCGATCTGGTGATCGAGGGTGAGTACCTGAAGGCGGCAGCGAAAATCCGCGAGGACAACGTGCTCCCGGCAGTCACCGGACGTGTCTGCCCGCAGGAGAATCAATGCGAAGGGTCCTGCATCCTGGGAAAACGGTTCAGCCCGCTCGCGATCGGGCATCTGGAACGGTTCGTCGCTGACTACGAACAGGCAACAGGCCAGGTCGGTTTGCCGGAGCGTGCCCCGGCGACCGGCAAGAAAGTCGCCATCGTCGGCAGTGGTCCTGCGGGCCTCAGTTGTGCGGGCGACCTCGTCCTGAAGGGGCACGATGTCACAGTCTTCGAAGCTTTGCACGAGATCGGAGGGGTGCTGGTGTATGGCATCCCGGAGTTTCGTCTCCCCAAGGAGATTGTCCGTAACGAGGTCGACAACCTCCGAAAGATGGGCGTCGATTTTCAGACCAACGTCGTCATCGGCAAAACCGTGACCATTGACGAACTGTTCGACGAGGAGGGGTATGACGCGGTCTTCATCGCCACCGGAGCAGGGCTGCCCAAGTTCATGAACCTGCCCGGCGAACACCTGGGCGGCGTGTATTCGGCAAACGAGTTCCTCACACGCGTCAACCTTATGAAGGCATACGATCCAGATCATTACGACTCGCCCATTTATTACTGTCGTGATCGAAATGTCGCTGTGATTGGTGGCGGCAATACCGCGATGGATTCGATCCGATCAGCCCTTCGGCTTGGTGCGAAGAACGCCTACATCATCTACCGCCGAGGTGAAGAGGAGATGCCCGCCCGGCGCGAGGAGGTGCACCATGCTCGCGATGAAGGAGTGCAGTTCCTCAACCTTCACAACCCGGTCGAGTTCCTCGGCAACGACGATGGATACCTGACAGCAGTGAAGCTGATCAAAATGGAACTTGGCCCCGAAGATGAATCCGGCAGGCGTTCACCCATTCCGATCGAAAGCTCTGAGTTCGATCTTCCCTTGGACGTAGCTATCATCGCGATCGGGACCGGTGCCAACCCGCTCGTGCAGTCGACGACCCCAGACGTCAAGACGAACAAATGGGGCTACATCGTCGCAGACGATCAGACTCTGCGGACAACTAAGCGCGGCGTCTTCGCAGGGGGTGACATCGTCAGCGGCTCTGCGACGGTCATTCTCGCGATGGGAGCCGGCCGTACCGCAGCCCGTTCGATTCACGAGTACCTCACCACCGGCGAATGGTGACGGCCACTTTCAATCAACACTGGGATTGGAACCCTCTCAGCGTCATTCGTCATCCGTGGACGGATGGACGATCGGCAACAGCAGTCGAGACGGATAAAGCTGGCTGAAGTGGATCGTGTTGTTGGCGACGCGCGTTTCGCTGTCTGCACGCTGAGCGTGACCGGTGTTCGGGTTGGGATCAAAACGGGGGTCGTTACTGCTCGTGACGTGAAGTGCAATCCGATGTCCCTTGTTGAAGACGATCGCGGTTGACCACAAATCGACTCGGGCACGGACGACCTGTCCCGGCTCCATCATGACCTCGTGATCGAGTCCATCCCGATACCGCATGCGGAGAATCCCATCTGTGATCAGAGCTTCGTAACCGTCCGGGTAAACATCCACCAGCTTGGCGACGAAGTCGGTATCGGGTGCATCGGATTCGACATACAGGTCAGCGGTCACACGACCGACGACTTCAACCGGTGACTCCAGCACGTCCGTCTCAAATCGCAAATAGTCTTCGCGATCACCAATCTCCTGCTGATCCAGTGGCCCTTTGCCACCAAGAATCAGGTTTCCTCCGCCGATCGTGGGAACCGGATTCTTCGGATCGTATGCGTACGCTTCACTCCCCGCTGAATCTGGAGGCGATGAGGAGAGAATTCGGTCAGCTGAGATGAAGAACGATTGCGGACGGGCCGCGAGCGGCGGCCACGCCTCGGCTTCTTTCCATACGTTGCCCGGAGTGTCCCTCTCTTCGGTAGCGCCCATCAGGTAATAGCTGACTGGCGGTTCTCGATCGATGCCGTTGTCGATTCCCTTCAGCCAATGGTCGAACCAGCGAAGCTGAAACTTGAAATCAAAGACTCCACGCTCTCCGCCCGGAAACTTCAGACGTCCTCCGGTCTGTCCGTGGGCATAGGGGCCCATGATGAGCTTCTGGTTACCCGCAGCCAGTCCCGCCCCGTGCTCCTGCAGACCGACAAAGTTGTCGATGGTCCCCTGTGCAAAGATGTCGAACCATCCCCCGACGTTGCAGATGGGAATGTCGATGCGGTTATGAAAGTCCGTAATCTCTCGCCAGTCCCAGTACGATGTGCCTGCCGGATGCTGCATCGTATCGTCGATCGCGAAAGCCGCGTTCATGGTCGTCAGCCAGCCGTCGTTCATTTCCTTGCGATAGACGCCCCCCATGTAGACCGTGTTTCGCCGTGCACTCGCGGGGGCGACGATCACAAACGCACACTTGAGATGCGGCGGGGTCTGCGTCGCGGCTAGATTGGATGTGATCCCCACGGCTGATCCCCCCAACATTCCGACCTTGCCGTTCGACCACTCCTGAGCTGCAACCCACTCGACCATGTCGTAACCGTCGTGATGATCGGTCTTGAACGGATCGTACTTGCCCTTGGACTTGAACCGGCCACGACAGTCTTGCGACACGAAGGCATATCCCTGTTCGGCAAACTTTTCAGCAGCACCACGGTTGCCATTCTTGTTGTAAGGCGTCCGCGACAGGATGCACGGCCACGGCCCGTCCCCTTCAGGGAGATAAATGTCAGTGGCCAGTTCCACCTCGTCGCGCATCGGTACCATCACCTCATCCGGTTCCGCACGGACGATGGTGTTCGAGAGAAGCAGGCAACAGGCAACAGCGATGACATGCAAACACCGGAGATGCATAAGGGCTCCGTGAAAACGCGTGGGAGAGGGAGAGAGGAACTGAGTGATGTAACTGACCTAGCCTATGATATCTCACGCATGTTCAACAGTCCCCGCATGGGATTCCTTCAGAGCGAAGTGTGTCTGAACCTGTTCGGACGCCACCATGAGAGGGCTAGGCTCCTGCCGAGCCGTGATGCTGAAGAGACATTCGCCAAATTCATGGACCCAGAGGTGCATTGTTGTCCTGTCTTTTGCTCATGGATCGCCCCGGCTACAGTGTAGGACTGTCGTGAACTTTCTCTCACAAGAAGTCTCAATCTGACGAAGTGCTGGTTCTGTAAGGAGTGAACTCCCTCATGACGTCGATGTGCCTCCGGTTGCCGTTGTTGCTGTCTTTAATGCTGGTGTGTGTCTGTCCCTTGCGGGGCGATGATGAACGAGGATTCAAGCCGTTGTTCGACGGCGAATCTCTCAACGGCTGGAAGGGGGATGAAAACTTCTGGACGGTCGCCGACGGTGCGATCGTGGGCGAGTCGACCGCTGAGAATCCGTGCAAACAGAACACATTCCTGGTCTGGGACGCGGGCGAGGTCGACGACTTTGAGTTGAGGCTGCAATTCCGCATCACCGGTTCTGATCAGGCCAACTCGGGCATTCAGTTTCGGGGGAATGCTGAAGACGGACACATCGTCGGATATCAGGCGGACATCGACCGGGCCGGCAAGTGGGTCGGCTCATTGTACGACGAGAGAACCGGGCGCGGTCAGCTGGCCGCACGTGGCGAGATGAGAGCCATCGGCTATAACGTCGTCAGGGATGAAACCGTGCCCGAGTTGGCCGATGAGTTGTTCAAACAAATCCATGTGGATGACTGGAACGACTATCACATCACGGCTCGCGGCAATCATATCGTCCTCGCAATAAACGGACATTGGATGGCAGAAGTCTTCGATGGAAATACGAAAGAGCAGGATTTTATCGGCAAGCTCGCGTTGCAGTTGCACTCAGGTCCGCCGATGAAGATCGAGTTCCGTAACATCCGCCTCAAACGATTCCCATTTGAACGCTTTAAGAAGATCGTCTTCCTCGCAGGCACGCGAAGTCATGGGTACGGAGCCCACGAGCATCGGGCCGGCTGTCTGTTGATGGCCAAGCGACTCAACGCTGCACGTGAGCAGGACGGATTACCGGTGATCGCAACGGTCTACTCAGGCCGATGGCCGACCGATCCGACGGCCTTCGACAATGCAGATACGGTTGTGAGCTACTGCGACGGTGGCGGCAATCATCCCATCAATGAGCACTTGGAAGACTTTGATAATCTGATGAAGAAGGGTGTTGGCCTGGTCTGCATTCATTACGCAGTCGAGACGACCAAGGGAGAAGCGGGCGACCATTTCCTCGACTGGATTGGTGGATACTTCGAGCCGCACTGGTCGGTCAATCCGCATTGGACGGCAAACTTTGACGAGTTGCCGACGCATCCCATCACGCGAGGCGTCGAGCCGTTCGAGATCAATGATGAGTGGTACTACCACATGCGTTTCCGCCCTGAGATGGAGGGGGTCACGCCTATCCTGACCGACCTTCCACCGCGCGAGTCACTCAACCGGGAAGACGGACCGCACTCCGGAAATCCGTTTGTTCGGGATGCTGTCTTGCAACGTAAGGAGCCCCAGCATGTCGCCTGGGCGTATGAACGACCGAACGGCAGCCGTGGCTTCGGCTTCACCGGCGGACACTTTCACCGCAACTGGCAGGACGACAGTTTCCGAAAGTTGGTCCTGAATGCGATCGTCTGGAGTGCCGGAGTCGATGTTCCTAAAGAGGGCATCCCCTCTGCGACCCCGTCGGATGAAGAGATGGAAGCGAATCAGGACTTTCCCAAGCCGAATTCTCAGTCGAAAGCCACATCCCTGCAGCGAAAGAAACCGGTTGGTGTTCCGGAGCAGCCGGCAGGGGAGAGTCGCAAGCTCGAAGACGCACTCGCGGGTCTCGATGTGCACAAGGATTTGCAGGTGTCGCTGTTCGCGGGCGAGCCGGTCATGAGCAACCCGGCCAACATCGATATTGACCATCTGGGTCGCGTTTGGGTCTGTGAGGCGATCAACTATCGAGCCTTTCGCAATGCGGATGTCATCGGCGACCACACACAAGGGGATCGCATACTCATCCTCGAAGACACCGACGGGGACGGGCATGCGGACAAAGAGACGGTCTTCTATGAGGGGCATGACGTCGACTCGGCTCATGGCGTGTGCGTGCTCGGCACACCCGACGGCAAAGGGACGCGGGCCATCATCTCGGCCCTCGACAACGTCTTCTTTCTGATCGATGACGATGGCGACTTGAAGGCTGATCGCAAGGAACTGCTGTTCACCGGCATCAGTGGAGCCCAGCACGATCACGGCATCCACGCGTTCGTCTTCGGACCGGACGGCAAGCTCTACTTCAACATGGGCAACGCTGGCCAGCACATACGCGACAGAAATGGCGAGCCAATCATCGACAAGGCCGGGAACGAAGTCACGGACGCGATCAATCCCTACCAGCAGGGGATGGTCTTCCGTTGCAACCTCGATGGCAGCGAGTTCGAGACGCTCGCGTGGAACTTCCGCAATAACTGGGAGGTGTGTGTCGACTCCTTCGGGACGATGTGGCAGTCGGACAATGACGACGACGGGAATCAGGGCGTGCGGATCAATTACGTGATGGAGTACGGCAACTATGGCTACAAGGATGAGTTTACCGGTGCTGGCTGGCGGGAACCGCGAACTGGTTGGGAGGATGAGATCCCGCTGCGTCACTGGCATCTGAACGATCCGGGCGTGGTGCCCAACCTGTTACAGACGGGAGGCGGCTCGCCGACCGGCATTTGCATCAACGAGGGGTCGCTGCTGCCCGAACTTTTCCAGAATCAGCTCATCCACTGTGACGCAGGTCCGAATGTTGTCCGGTGTTATCCGGTGCAACGTTACGGAGCCGGGTACAAGGCTGAGAGTGTGGACGTCCTCGTCGGCACGCGGGACAAGTGGTTCCGGCCGACGGACGTATGCGTCGCTCCGGATGGCTCGCTGATCATCTCCGACTGGTACGATCCGGGTGTCGGTGGACACCGGATGCAGGACGTCGAGCGCGGTCGGCTGTTCCGCATCACGCCGAAAGGTCATGACGGAAAGTACACGATCCCTCGGCAAGACTTCAGCACACCTGAGGGAGCAGTCGCAGCCCTCCAGAGTCCGAACTCGGCGACGCGATCGATCGCCTGGCGGACATTGCATGACATGGGAGACGGCGCTCGTGATGCGCTCGTCAAGCTGTGGGAGTCCGACGATCCACGCATGCGTCTGCGGGCGCTCTGGGTGCTCAGCAAGCTGGATGTCGATCCGACATGGAAAGTGCAACTCGGCCGCAAGGCATTACAGGATGAAAATCCCGATGTGCGGGTGGCAGCCATTCGTATGTGTCGACAGCTGCGGGACCAGTTCGACGTTGCAGACATCCACGATGTCATCGACCTGCAGGACCCCAGTCCGGCTGTGCGTCGTGAGATGCTGATCGGGCTTCGCGAGTTGAACATCCCCGCCGGTGCGGTCGTCTGGGCCGAACTGGCACTTCAGCACGACCGGAAGGACCGCTGGTATCTGGAAGCACTCGGCATCGGGGCAGACCTGCAATGGGATGAATGCCTGCAGCAGTGGCTGTCGTTGTCAGGAAAGGCGATCGACACCCCGGCTGGTCGCGACATCGTCTGGCGGTCGCGTGCGACTCAGACTCCGGAATTGCTGGCGGAGATCATTCTCAATCCCAATACGCCGCGTGAGCAGTTGCCGCGAATGTTTCGGTCGTTCGACTTTCAACGTTCGCCAACCAGACAGCAGGCGCTCGAATCGCTGGCCGTCGCGGAAATGGATGACTCGGAACGCCAATTGTTCGTCAACGCAGAGGCGCTGGAGCGTCTGGATGGCATCAAACTGGCTGACCGTCAGGACCTCACCGCTCCCATCAACCGAGTCCTTGACGCGAGTCCAGAGACGCCGCGATTCGTCAAGTTGATCCAGCAATTTGACGTGAGAGATCGTGATGAGGAACTCGTCTCGCTGATTGTGCATGACCCGCAATCACAACTGTCAATGGATGCCGCGAATGTTCTCCTGCATCACCCATCTCAACCGACGTTGCGGGAAGTGCTCGTCGAAGATGACATTGCCGCAGGAGAGGCAATCCTCGCTGCGATTGGCGCCACGGCTAACGGACATGCCCTTGAGCTGGTGCATGAGGTGATGAATGACGAGTCGCGTCCGATCGCCCTGCGGCGGGCTGCGGTGAAAGCGTTAGGAGAGATCCCCAAGGGAGCCCAAGAGTTGCTGTCGGCGGCGAAGGCGGGGACGATCGAAGAGCCCTTGCTGCAGGCAACTGCCAGTGCCCTCCATGCGTCCACCGATGAGAAGATCCGACAACAGGCGAACGAGTTGTTCCCGCTCCCCGCAGCGAAGGATAGCGAGCCGCTGCCGCCCCTGAGCGAGTTGCTGAGTCGCAAGGGGAACATCGACATGGGACGCATCGTGTTCCATTCAACCGGCACCTGTACCAAGTGTCATATCGTCAACGGAATCGGCCGCGAGATCGGCCCGAACCTCTCTGAAATTGGGAAGAAGCTCGCCAAGCCGGCCATGTTCGAATCGATCCTCTATCCCTCCGCGGGGATCTCCCACAATTACGAGTCCTGGACGATCGTGACGATCGACGGCCAGGTGCTGACCGGTCTGCTGGTGAGTGAGACGCCGGATGAAGTGCAGATCAAGGACGTCAACGCGATCGTGCATGCGGTCAAGACCGAAGACATCGATCTCCGCAAAAAGCAAGACGTTTCCATCATGCCGGCAGACCTGCAAAAGGTGATGTCGGCCAACGACCTGGTCGACGTCGTTGAGTACCTGACGACGTTGAAACAACGAACGCAGTAGAAATTCCGACTGACGAGGCATGCACTGCATCAATTTCTGCATGCAGCGTCTCAGAACGCAAACTTCCTGATCCCGTGAAAAGTCCTTGCCCAAGTCATGT